>JADYYC010000287.1 GCA_020853835.1 Anaerolineales bacterium | reverse complement strand
TCGACGGCGTCCACCTTGGACACCAGAAGATTTTAGAACAGATCGTCCGCGGCGCGGGCGAAGAAAAAGCGCCTTCTGTCGTACTCACATTTCACCCCCACCCGGGCGTCGTCCTGGGTAAGCGGAGTGGGGCGTTCTATCTCAGCTCGCCGGAGGAAAAAGCCCAACTGCTGGGTGAAATGGGCGTGGATTACGTGATCAGCCACCCATTCAACGAGCAGCTTGCGCAGCTCTCCGCGCATGATTTTGTCCGTTATTTACACGAGAGGCTGGGTTTCAACCGCCTGTGCGTCGGGCCCGATTTTGCGCTGGGTCACAACCGTGAAGGCAACCTCGACCGGCTGAGCCAGTTGGGCGAAGTGTTCGGTTACCGGGTTCAGGTTATCGAACCCGTCCGGCTGGATGGAAGGATCGTATCCTCAAGCTGGGTGCGGCAGGCGCTGGCAGAGGGGGACGTGCGCACGGCGCAAAGGTTGCTGGGCCGCCCATACAGCCTATCCGGCGAGGTGGTTCACGGGGACGGTCGAGGGAAAGCGCTGGGTATCCCAACTGCAAACATCGAATTCTGGCGGGAACGCGCGCTGCCCCGCCCAGGGGTGTATGCCGGCTGGGCGGTCGTCGATGGAGCTAACCTCCCCGCCGTCAGCAATGTGGGGTATCGTCCCACTTTTCACCAGCAAGCAGATTATCCACACGTCGAAGCTCACATCATCGATTTCGACCAGGACCTGTATCATAAGCAGGTTACGCTGTCTTTTCTGTTCCATCTGCGAGATGAGCGGCGTTTCGAGTCGATCCAGGCTCTGGTTCAACAAGTTTATCAAGATACCGATAAGGCCAGATTGTTATTAGAGGTGAGCAGACATGAAACAGTACCTGGATTTACTCAAACACATTCTTGAAACCGGCGAAGCCAAGGGCGACCGGACCGGCACCGGCACGCTTTCTGTTTTTGGTTACCAGATGCGGTTTGACCTGAGCGATGGATTTCCGATCCTCACGACAAAGAAGCTGCACCTGCGTTCGATCATCTACGAGTTGCTGTGGTTTCTGAAAGGCGATACCAACATCGCCTACCTTACCGAACACGGCGTGCACATCTGGGATGAATGGGCTGATGAACATGGCGACCTGGGCCCGGTTTACGGGAGCCAGTGGCGAAGCTGGAAGGGATGCGACGGCGCCACAATCGATCAAATCTCTTCGGTGATTCAACAGATCAAGCAAAACCCGACCTCGCGCAGGTTGATTGTGAGCGCCTGGAATCCAGCTGAGATCGATCGGATGGCGCTGCCGCCCTGCCATTCGTTGTTTCAGTTCTACGTGTCCAACGAGCGCCTCTCGTGCCAGCTCTACCAACGCTCCGCGGACGTCTTTCTGGGGGTGCCCTTCAACATCGCCTCTTATTCGCTTTTGACGATGATGGTGGCGCAGGTGTGCGGCTTGCAGCCCGGCGAATTCGTTCACACATTTGGGGATGCGCATTTGTACTGCAACCACATCGAGCAGGCAAAGCTCCAGCTTACCCGCACCCCGTTCCCGCTTCCGCACATGCGTATCAACCCACAGGTTCAGTCGATTTTCGACTTCCAATATGAAGATTTCGAGCTGGTGAACTACGAAGCCCACCCACACATCAAGGCCGAGATCTCTGTATGATCGTTTCCCTGATCGCGGCGCTGGATCTTCGAGATGGGATCGGCAAGCAAGGCCGGCTGCCGTGGCGTTTGCGGGCGGACCTCAAACTGTTCAAAACGATCACGATGGGGCATCACATCCTGATGGGGCGAAAAACCTACGCGTCGATCGGCAGGGGCCTGCCCGGGCGGACGACCATTATCTTGACCCGGAATGAGAAGTTTTCGGCGCCGGGATGTCTCCTGGCGCCCAGCTTTGGCGCGGGGATGCGCCTCGCACAGGAGCGAGGCGAGACCGAGCTTTTTGTGATCGGCGGCGAGGAGGTTTTCGAGGAAGCTTTGCCCTACGCCAGCCAGATCTACCTCTCGCGCGTGAACGTCGACGCCGATTGTGATGTGTTTTTCCCAGCCGTAGATTGGAACTGCTGGATCGAGCTCGAGCGGCGTCATTATCCTCAAGACCTTGAGAATGACCACAGTTTCGATTTTATTCGCCTGCAGCGCCGCAACCCGGCAGCCCGCCTGGAACCTTGATCAACCGTTGCTTTGTTTTTCTCCCAAAAATCGTCCTTGACAAATCTCGGGGTTGGCTTATAATCCACCCGATCTGATCTAAAAATAGAGTTGTTAAAAACTGCGAAGAGGACGAGTAAGCAGCGAAACGGCGATCCAGAGAGCGGCAGCAGGTGAAAAGCCGCACGCACGCCGGTGTGGAATGGACCTCAGAGTTGCAGGGTGAAAAGCCAGTCATGGCCGATTAGCCCCCGCCGGAGTTGCCACCGTTATCAGGGCAAAGGGTATGTTAGTACCCGAAACGAGTGAGGCTGGTCTCCATTCAAAACCCTGTCGCATCACCGGCAGGTTTTTTTATTAAGGCGGACAGGCCTAACCGGGGTGGCACCACGGGCGCGCAAAGATCTCAAGCGTTCGTCCCCAACAGGGACGAGCGCTTTTTATTTCCCTTCGAAGACAGAAGATGCTCGTCTGCTGAAGTTTGAAAGCAATTTGTCATACAACATCTTAACTTGGAGGATAACATGTGCGCACAATCATCTGATCAAACCCGTTTTCTTCTCGGCGAGGCGGATCTACCGAAGTTCTGGTACAACATTAACGCAGACAGCCCGATCCCGCCTGCCCCCGTCCTTCACCCTCAGACCCTGGAACCGGTCACCCCGGATTTCCTCTCCGTCCTTTTCCCAATGGATCTGATCCTGCAGGAGATCAGCACCGAGCGCTATATCGAGATACCGCAAGAGGTGCGCGAGATCTACCGCCTTTACCGCCCGACGCCGCTCATGCGGGCCCGACGGCTGGAGAAAGTTCTCGGCACTCCGGCGCATATCTATTACAAAAACGAAGGGGTTTCGCCGGCGGGCAGCCATAAGCCCAACACGGCAATTGCCCAGGCGTATTACAACAAGCTGGCCGGGACAAAGGCGTTGACCACAGAAACCGGCGCCGGTCAGTGGGGCTCGGCCTTAGCGCTGGCGTGCAATTTCTTCGATTTGGACCTCGAAGTGTACATGGTGAGGGTTTCTTATGACCAAAAACCTTACCGCCGGTTGATGATGGAAACTTATGGCGCGAGGGTTTTCCCCAGCCCGACCGACCACACGAATTATGGGCGGAGCCTGCTCGCGCAAGACCCCGAAACGCCCGGTTCGCTCGGGATCGCGATCTCGGAAGCGGTCGAGGTTGCGGCGACCTCGGGGGGCACAAAGAAATACAGCCTCGGGTCGGTGCTAAACCACGTGCTGCTGCATCAAAGCGTGATCGGCGAAGAAGCGCTCAAGCAAATGGACATGGCTGGCGAATATCCAGATGTGGTCATCGGGTGCGTCGGCGGCGGTTCGAACTTCGCGGGGATCGCCTTTCCGTTCTTGCGCCAGAATCTCGTTGAGGGGCGGACCACCCGCTTCGTGGCGGTTGAACCGGCCGCTACGCCGTCGCTCACGCGCGGCCCCTACACATTCGATTACGGGGACACAGCCAAGATGGCGCCGGTTGTCAAGATGAACACCCTGGGACATGCGTTCGTCCCGCCCAGGATCCACGCTGGCGGTCTGCGTTATCACGGCATGGCGCCCACTCTGTCCGCGCTTTATGACGCAGGTTACATCCAGGCGGTGGCGATGCCGCAATTGCCCACGTTCGAGGCTGCGACCCTGTTTGCCCGGTCAGAAGGGATCATCCCCGCCCCAGAGAGCGCCCATGCCATCCGGACTGCGATCGATGAAGCCCTCGATGCCAAGGAGAAAGGCGAGAAACGCGTTATCCTCTTCAACCTTTCTGGGCATGGCAATTTTGATATGGCTGCCTACGAGGCTTATCTTGGTGGGAAGCTGGTCAATTACGAGTTTTCGGAGGCAGACCTGCAGGAATCGCTGAAAAGCCTGCCAAAAGTTGTCCTGCCAGCTTGATTCCGAAGCTGTATATCGATTGAGATTTTCATCTGCCGCCCTGCGCCAAACCTGCAGGGCGGCAGATGGTTAGGGAGATGATTAATGGGTGGAACGACGGTCCAGCCCAAATGCTTTCAAAACGGGCAGGACGAACAAAAAGCCGGTGTGTGGCGTGTTGAGGTCGCCGGTGAATTCCTGGGCGGCTTCAACCATACGGTCAACGGTCGCCTCGTCTTTTACAACTGAAAACAGTGTGCGGTGATGCACCTCGCGCGTCCCCAGAAAATCCTGAAGGCGGGGGAGCAAGGGCACGTCATCGCGCAGAGCCGCCCGGCGCAAGCGCCCCATGCCGGTGCTTTCGAGGATGGTCACGCCAGATACGCCTAACTTGCTCCACGCCTCGATGATATCCGGGCATTGGTCCGGGTCATCCACGATCATCACGACCAAAAAGCTCATTCTCCTTCTCCTTCAGGGATCATGCTTTTTTCTGATCTGTTTCGGTTGTGTTCCGGCTTTTTCGGTTCAGACCGGCTAAAAGACAGGCGCAGCAGTGGCGGGGTGAGCAGGGTGGTGATAATGACGACACCGACGACGGCAGAGAAGATGTCGTGATTGATTAACCCCTCTGTGATGCCGACCGATGCAACGATCAAACCCACCTCGCCGCGAGACATCATGCCAACCCCCAATTGAAGCGCTTCATCGCGGTCCAGCCCGCCGGCAAGCGCGCCCAGCCCCGACCCGAAGACTTTTCCGACGATCGCAAGGACCGTCATCACCAGAAATAAGCCGAAGCTGCCGCCAAAGATCTCCTTAATATCAGCTTGCAACCCTACATTAATAAAGAAAATCGGTACGAAAAAACCATAGGCGATTGTGGTGATGCCGCTCTCCACCCGCTCCTTAACCGGGCTGCGCCCGAACAGCAGACCAGCCAGAAACGCGCCCGTGATGGCAGCCATGTTGCCAAGCACCTCGGCCGCCAACCCGTAGACCAGGATGCTCACAAGCGCAAAGGCAACCAGTCCCTGGCTGATTGGCAGCTCTCTCACAGTCTGGCTCAAGCGGGGAATGAATAGAAACCCGAGACCGGCGCCGATAAGCAAAAAGAGCGTCATCTGAACCAGGACGACCAACACCTGCGAGAACCCGGCCGATCCTTCTGTAATCGCCAGCGCCGAAAAGATGGATAACCCCAAGACCACCAGGACGTCATCGAAGACGGCCGCGCCCAGCAGGCTCACCCCAACCCGGCTGCGCAGGACGTCCAGCTCCATCAAAGTCTGGGCAGAGATGCTGACGCTTGTCGCAGACAGGATCAACCCGATGAAAATTGCCTCTTCAGGGCTGAGCGGAAACAAGAAGATGAGACCCGCCCCCAGAAGCATTGGAAAGAACACTCCGAGAGAGCCCGCGAGCGCCGAAACCTTGCCCGACTTTGCCAGGTCGGATAGGTGCAGCTCTATGCCGGCCAGGAACATGAGCAGCATGACCCCGATTTCGGCTAAATCGTGGATGACCTCGAGCAGATGAGGGGCGGTAAAAAAAGGCGTATGGAGGATATCGAGCAGGGATGGCCCCAGAATGATGCCTGCCAGGAGCTTGCCCAGAACGGAAGGCTGGCCTAAACGATAACTGATCAATCCGCCGATTTTGGCCGCGATGATTAATACCGAGAGCGCCAGCGCTAATTGGAGGAACGATGACATGTGCGCAGGTATTTCTCCTGGGAAACGCAGTTGACTGCAGCTACATTTTGAGATGAGAGCGAAGCTTTAAATATCTTACCACATTATCCCTGGAGAGCATGCCAACCAGCCCGTATTGGTCGGCAACGGAAACCTCGGAGAGGTTCTCATCATCCATCTTTTTCAACGCTGCGATGAGCTCCATATCCGGCTCTACCGTGACGAGCCGGTGCAGCGGGGTCATTACCGTCTGGGCGGCGGTATAGCGCCATTGGAGTTGGGGGACGCGGGTGATGTCCTGGAGGGTGAGCACGCCGATTTTCGCCCCACTGAAATCGGTGACAAAGAAGCAGTGCTGTCCCTGAGAGAGCACCCGCTCCTGCACGATCTGGTTCAAGGTCATCAACCCCGGAACCTGGGTGCAGTCACGGCTCATGGCTTGAGCCACAGTGGAGCCGCGCAGCCGCTCCTGCATGTTCACCTGATACGCCGTCGAGGCCGCCGCATTCTGCAGGAACCAGCCGATGAACGCCAGCCACAGACCGTTCATAAGCTGCCCGCTGAATACCGAGAAAATGCCCAGGGCGATAAAGCCAAAGGCGACGACCTGCCCGCTCGCCGAGGCGATCTGTGTGGCGCGCACGAAATTGCCGCTGAGCTTCCACACGATCGCTCGCAAGACGCGCCCGCCGTCGAGCGGAAAGCCAGGGATCATGTTGAACAGCGCCAAAATCAGGTTGATGCGCATGAGGTACAGGCTGGGAGCCGACAGGTAGGGGATCTGCTGGTCGAGCAGGTACAACCCGCCAAACAGCCCCGCCAGGAACAGGCTGGCAAGCGGGCCGGCGATTGCAATCCGGAACTCAGCTCCGGGGGTAGATGGCTCGCGCCCGATCTGGGCTACCCCGCCAAAGATGAACAAGGTTATGCCTTTGACGGGTATCTGGTTGCGCAGCGCGACCGCAGAGTGGCCAAGCTCGTGAAACAGCACCGAGCCAAAGAATAACACGCTGGTAATAACCGCCACGATTAAATTGATGCTGGATGAAATCTTCGGATATTCCTGTGGAAGATAACCGGTTGCCAGGCTCCAGGTGATCAGAAAAAAGATCAGGAACCAACTGGCGTGTATGCCAATTGGAATTCCCATGATCTTTCCAAGTTTGATATTCGAGTTCACAGCCTTCTCCGTACTTCTACCGTTTGCTGAATGACCAGATACGCTCATGCTGGCGCATCGTTTTTGATAGAAACCTAAATTTATCATAGCATAATTCGGCGGGCAAAACAATAAATCGTACACATTTCGTCCAAATTTCTAACGATTTGCATACGTTTCTCCGAAGTTATTCTAATATTGGGTGGTCAAGCCGGCGCCGGTTTATTGGGCTTTTAGCTCGCCCGGCCTCCAGAGCGCAAACAGGAAAAACCCCAACAAGCGAATGGCGGCGCTGGTGAACAGCGCTCCGCTCAGCCCAATTTGCGACGCGAGGAAGGTGCCTAACAGGGGCGCCAGGACAGCCGACGCATACTGCAGGCTCTGCGCCAGCGAGACAAAAGTGGCGCTGTATTCCACCGGCACCGTTTTCATCAACTCATCAAAGAAAACCAGGTCGATCCCTGCCTGGAATATCCCCGCCAGCCCGGCCAGCGGGATGATCCAGCTTGCCTGGTGGGTGAGGGCGACGATGGCCGGGTACAAACTCAGGCCCAGGGTGGTGACCAGCAGGACGAAGCGCGCCCCGCGTTTGCGGTTCTGGCGCGTCCAGAGGGTATAGCCGACCAGCATCACCGCTGTCTGTGTCATGCTGATCACGCCGATAGCGGAATCGCTGGCATCCAATTCGCGCACAAAATAGAGCGGAAACAGCGGGATGGCGAGCGTCGTTCCGGTCAGATAGACGAAGCGCTTAAGCGAAAAATAGATGAAATCGGGATGCTCTCGCACCAACCCCACGTAATCCCCGATGCGCTGCCGGATGGATCTGCGTGCAGGCGGTGGTCGCAGCGGGGCGTCGGGGATTTGCAGCCGGCTGGAAAAAATGAAGCTGATCAGCCCGCCAATCGACAAGCCGAGGAAGACGATCTGATAGTTTATGGGGAAGTTGAGGCGATCCAGGATTTGCCCCGCGATCGCAACGGTGACCGCAGTCGTAAAACCCAGAACGGTCCAGCGGCGGCTCATTAGATCGTAGCGGTACGAGGGGCCAGCCACCGCGTTCATCACGACCGAAAACGCGACCGCGACCGCGGTCTGGGGGATGGTTACAACCGCCCAGATCAACAGGACGGTTGGGATAAGCGGTTCCTGGGGGACGAGAAAAGGCGCCAGCCCGGTAGCGGCATAAGCTGAAACGACCATCAGCCGCGCCGCGCTAAACCAGGGGATGATATTCCGGCGCGCCTGTAGGAAGTTCCCCACAAAAATCGCCAGCACCAGGCCCGTCGCGGCCGGCATGGCTGTCAGCAAACCGACTTGAAAATTGGTGGCTCCCAGGCGGGTCAGAAAGACGGGCAAGAACGGGCTGGCGGCGTTGGCCAGACCGATCCCGATCGCATCGATTTGGACGTAAAGGAAATTCTTCTTCTGAGCGAGCGGCGCATCGGCAGGCGCCACCTCCCAGCGAAGTTTCCGGAGTATCTTTTGCATTTTTTCTTTGAAACTGGTCCTTTAACCGGCTCGCAAATCATCTCGCAGCGTGCCGTAGAGGTACCAGTAGCTTGATTTTGGAAAGCTGGCCTTGTAAACTGGATCCCACACAAAGTCGCCCGGCGTGAAAACGGCGGTTAAGAAAACATCCATTCCGCCGAGCGCATTCTGTTCTGTTTCGGGTAATTCGCTGACCTCCGCCGCCAATAATTGAATGAGCACCCGCCGGGTGACTTCGTAGGGGTAGCGGTCGATATTGTTCTGGGGTTTGACACGGTACTCTTCCAGGAAATCGCTCCACAGGTTGAGCCGGGCGCGCAGTTCTAATGCGGCTTTATTGCTCCACGCGGT
>JADYYC010000286.1 GCA_020853835.1 Anaerolineales bacterium | reverse complement strand
GGTTTGTTGTGCTTGCGGCCATCGCGGTGACGGCTGGCTTGGATCTGTTTAGAAAAGTCGACGAGGAAGACCCTTTTCGAGAACGCTCCACTGCCCGGCTGTTGCTGGCCTTCTTGCTTATCGAGGCATTTGTGCAGGCCGCCTTTGATGTGACGCTGGCGCAGAACGGGCAAATCGGGGCGCTTGTGCTGCGCACCCTCCACATAGCCGCTTTTGGTTTGTGGATCGGTGGAGCCGTCTGGAATATCTTCATCACGGTGCCGGCCGCGCGTGACATTGTGTCGCTGCCGGTCGTGATATCCGCCAGCCAGCAGCTCGAGCGGTTTCGGATCGCGGTGCGCATCATCCTCCCCTTGCTGATCGTCACCGGGCTTCTTCAGGCGTACCGGTATGTTGGCTTCAGTCTGAGCGCGCTTACCGCATCTACCATCGGGTTGTTGATCCTCACGAAAATCATACTCGTGATCATTCTGGTCGGCGTCTTCATCACCTGCCCGATGTGGCGGGCTTGCTCTCCGATCTCTGGCATGTGCAAACTCGATGACCTGTATGAGACAAAGGCATAAGCGATGGACACCTCACCTGTCACGCCTGCAGTACTGGACAATCGCGGCAGCAACTGTGTCGCTGGTTTCGCCAGGCTCTTAGAGATGATGGATGCTCTTGCCCCCGGCGAAACCCTGACGGTGCTCAGCACCGACCCGGCTTCGCAGCGCGAGCTGGCTGATTGGTCGAAGCGGTCGGGGCATTCAATTCTAAAATCAGAAAAAATTGGCCCGTTTTGGAAGCGAGAATACCACTATTTAATCCGTAAAGAGAGCGCGACATCCAACACCCAAAGGAGAGATTTGTAATGAGCGACAACAACGAACTGGATATTCGCAGTATTCCCCCGATCAACCGGCACCCCATGATTTTCGATCGGTTTGAGCGATTGCAGCCCGGGGAAGGGTTTGTGTTGATCAACGACCACGACCCGAAGCCGCTTTACTATCAGTTTCAAGCGGAATTAACCGGGAAGTTCGGCTGGGAATACCTGGAAAGCGGCCCGCAAGCCTGGCGGGTGCGGATTTCCAAGGTGTAAGCCATTTATCGGTATCCGTTGCCTGGGGCGCCCGTCTCCACGAATTACCTGATTGTGAATCGCCTGTGGAGCGGGCGCCCCTTTCAATTAGCAGCCCCAAAACCCGAAAAATGCAAATGATGACACCACCTGGTCCGCCTTCTGCGAAACGCAATTTCCCGCGCAAGCTGTTGATGCTCCCTGCAATCCTCGCCCTTCTGGCGGGATTATGGGCTGGCTTGCTGAGGATTGGCTGGCAGCTCCCCACCCTTTCGGCTCAACTATTGATGGATCACGGGCCTTTGATGATCGCCGGGTTCTTGGGGACGGTGATCAGCCTGGAAAGGGCTGTTGCGCTCAGCCAGCTCTTCCAGGGGCGGCGCATCTTTTTCCTGACGCCCTTGCTCGCCGCGCTGGGTTCGATTGCGATATTGCTCCCCATCCCGATAATCATCCCGCGCCTGATGGTCACCCTGGCAGGGCTTGGGTTTTTGATCACGTTCATCATCATCTACCGCATCCAGCCGGCGACACACAACGGGGTGATGGCCTTAGGGGCGCTGTTGTGGTTGGTGGGCAACGGGCTGTGGCTGATCGGTTGGCCGGTCTTCCGGGTGTTCCCCTGGTGGGCTGGATATCTTGTCCTCACGATCGCGGGCGAGCGCCTGGAGCTGGCGCGGGTCCTGATCCTGAAACGCGCTGCACGCGGCTGGTTCATGCTCACAATCGCCGTTTTTCTGGTCGGGTTGGTGGTGTCGCTTTTTGCCTACGATCCCGGCCTGCGCATCTCCGGCGCCGGGTTTGCGGCTTTGGGCGTCTGGTTGTGGCAGTTCGATGTTGCCAGGCGCACCATCCGGCACAAGGCATTACCCCAGTTTATTGCGGCCTGTCTGTTGCCCGGATATATCTGGTTGACTTTTGGCGGGCTGCTCTGGTTGTGGTTTGGCGGTCAGTATCCAGCCGGGCCTGTTTACGACGCCATGCTGCACACCATATTCGTCGGATTTGTGCTGTCGATGATCTTCGGACACGCCCCGGTGATTATCCCGGCTGTGCTCGGGATGCCGATCAAATTTTCGCCCGTTTTTTACGTCCATCTTGTGCTGCTGCACCTCTCGCTGGCGCTGCGCCTTGCCGGCGACCTGTTCTTTTGGCACTCGCTTCGCCAATGGGGCGGCTTGCTCAATGAGGTGGCGGTGATCCTGTTTTTGGCGGTCACCGTGGTTGCGGCGCGCCGGGGGCAGAAAGAGCAAGTGAATTAGCCACGCCCGCCCATCGTAGAATATCTTTAGGCGCAGCAATAGCTCGCTTTCAAAAAATCAGCAGATCAGATTATTTCTTTGCCAGCAGGATGACAAAAGCCCCCTCTCCTGTGCCATCTCGAATCGCGTCAAAATTCGGCTTTTCGGCGGGAAGCCCCAGGATCGTTTGTGAGAAAACTAACCCGCTATAGCCTGCCTGCCGCGTGTACTCAGCAACCTGCTCGGCAGAATAAAAATGCGCCTGCCGGTAGAACTTGTTAGTGCCTTTCTGCGATTCATACACCCGGCCAAGCGCGCTCTCCTTGTCGATAAAGGCGTTCACCAACACGCCGCCAGGTACAAGCACGCGGTGAATTTCTTGTAACAGCACAAGAATGTCTGCGACGAAACAGATTGTGGTCACGAGTAAGACATAATCGAACTGCCTCTCCGAAAAAGGCAACTTTTCCCCCATCGCCTGGCAGATTTCTAAACCACGGCCATGTGCAATGAGCGCCATCGGGCGACTGAGCTCAACCCCCAGCCTGATCCTGAGGGGCTGCGTAAAGCGTCCCGTGCCTGCGCCGATCTCGATGCCCTTACCTGATTTGGGAACTACCCGGCTCAAGGCGTTTAATTCAGCTTGAAATAACGACACATTTTCGTCGAACCAGCGGTCGTATTCCTGCGCGTATTGGTCAAAAACGGTCAATGGTAGCAGTCTTCGTAACTCTTTTCTTCACCCAGCCAGCGCTGGGAGCGGATGCGAGACACAGTCAACAACTCCTTCCAGTTGGCAAAGCCGCGTAAATAACGCAAGACTTCAGGGTCTGAAATCGTCCAGCATTTCGCGGATTACGATACGCCCATGACCTTTGTTGACCGTCTTCTCATAATCAAACTCATAGACTTTGTATTGACTGTCTTCCAGATCATCAAACAGATGTTTGACATCTTCGTACATATGGCCCTGGTTTTCCTTCAGCGCCAGCACATAATCTGCACTTCGGTCGATGGTCTTCTCAGCAATGCTCGTCTG
>JADYYC010000285.1 GCA_020853835.1 Anaerolineales bacterium | reverse complement strand
GCGCGCGGTTTCGACCTGTTGTTCAACCCGGCCCCTTTTCACGACCGCCGCCTCTGGCTCAAACAATTCCTGGGCATCCCGCTCCAGGTGTTCAGAGATTGCATTTTTGTAATTAAAAGCCCCTTCTATTCAGACCGCTCCCTGTGTTATAAACTCTATATGATGCTGCTCAGCCCCCCGTGGCAGCTTGCCACGGTGACGGGCGCCTGGGTCGGCGCAAATTTCAGGAGTATGCCGGAATGGCTAAAGCGCCTGGCTTCTCGCCAGACAAGAATCAAGCTGGAATAGTCAAAACCGCCTGGATAGGCCTGCTGCTGGTTTCGATCCTGTTCGCCTGGGCAGGCTCTGAGGCCAGATCGGCGTCGGACGCCAGCATCGCGGCTTCGGTGTTGAAGATCACACACGGCGCGCACATCCGCCCGACCCAGAACTACGGCGACGAGATCCAGAGCTTCAACGCGCTGGTGCAGAAAGACCTCGGCGTGGTGATGTACTTCATCGATTGGAGCATCGCAGGGCAGAACGGCTCTTACTTCGACGATTTCCTGCCCAACAAAATTCAGCAGACCTTTGGCGCAAACTCCCCCGTGATCATGCTGACCTGGATGCCGCTGCGGGGACGCACCCCGGGCTGTACCAGGAATTACACCTATGCCATCCCGTTAAGCGACATCACCGCCGGGCTGTGCGACAATTACATCCGCAATTTCGGGCTCGCCCTCAAGGCGCGCCCCGAGCGTTACATCGTGCGCTTCGCCCACGAGATGAACCTCTATTCAACCCCCTGGTCGCCGCGCAACTACAACCAGACCGCCAGCGCCTACGTTGCCATGTACCGCCATGTGTACGACGTGATCAAGTCGGTCGGCGCCGGCAACGTCGAGTTTATGTGGTCGCCCAACTACTTCAGCGACCCAGCCATGCCGGGCAACGACCGCAACGATTATTATCCGGGGAATAGCTATGTCGATTGGATTGGATTAAGCGGGTTCAATTACTACACCTATCTGCGCTCCCCCTGGCGGACTTTCAAAGACCTTTATGACACGCCCACCTTTAACAATGTGCTGCGCGACCTGGCCTGTCGCTACCCCAAACCGCAGATCCTGGCCGAGACCGGGACTGTAGAAGGCCCGGGCGCTCCGACCGACAAGGCCACCTGGATCGCCCAGACCTATCAGGACGTGCCGTCCTTCCCCTTCGTGCGCAGCATCCTCTGGTTCAACGATTACGCAGGGGCAAATCCCTACGACGCGGACTTCCGGGTCACGAACACCACCCCCACCGGCTCGGGCATCGGCCCGCTGCCGGCCTCGGGAGCCTGGACAAACGCCTACCGGCAGGCGGTCGCATCCAGTTTTTACTCATCCAGCCTGCCCTCGCTCAAAGACGCCACGCCTCCAGACGTGTACTGCGGCACGGGGCAGACCGTGCTGAGCGTTTCCCCGAAAGTTGTCATGATCGGCTTGAATGGCCCGCGCACCGCTTTCAGCCAGGTGACCGGAATGCTGTTCGATCAGGCAATACCCCTCGAGTTTCAGGCTCCGCCTGGCAGCCTGCTCAGCGGTTCGTTCCAGCCGGCTTCGATAACGGCCCCCTGGGGTCGATCCAGCCTCACGATCCAGGCCGCGCCGGAGACGCCCACCGGCGTTTACCAGGTGGCTGTGTTGAGCGAGGGGCACGTGATCGACCGCATCGAAGTTCACGTTTTTGAGACCCTGTTTGACGAGTACATCCCTCTAGCTGTGCGCAACTAGCCCGAGGCAGTCTCCGCCGCGGCGAAAGAACCATCTCCCCCCGAAAAGACAGCGGGGTAATTTCATTTCCCCCTTTGACCCAAACCGTGAAACTGAAATCCCTCCGAGAACGGGCGTATGAATGGGCCGGAGCGGCCGCCGCCGCGCTGCTGCTCGTCTTTGTCCTGGCGGTCCAACGCTTCTCCTGGCTGGGGCTGCCCATCTTTCTGCGCCTGGTCATCCTTGCGGGGGTCTTTCTATCGGGAGCCGTCGCTGTCCATGCGCTGGTCTTCAACTTCGCCTTGCCGCGCCTGCGCCAGGAACTCTGGGCAGACAGGAGGATCGGCCTGTGCCTGCTCGCCTGCCTGGCTTGCGGGCTCTGGCTGGCGGCGGCTTTGCCGGTTGGAACGCCGCCGCGGCTGGCGCGGGGCCCGCTGGAGATCCTGACCACCGGCGAGAAGAACCCGGCCTCGGCGGGGAGCAAACTTGCGCTGACCCGCGCCGCCCAAACCGCAGGGCTGCCGGTCATCCCGGCAATGTTCAAGCCCGGGAACCTGTGGCGGGCTGTCCCTCCGCGCAGTTTCACCTCGAACAACCAGAAACCTTTCTCGCGCCTGAGCCTGCCAGCCCCGGCTGCCGATCATTACATCTTCGAATTCGAAACCGGCCCCTCCCAGGGGATCGTGGAGGCGCGCTGGGAGGGTAATTCACAGCGCCTGGATCTGTACCGCCCAGAACGCGACACCCTCTCGCTGGAGCTAAAAGCCGGCCTCGGCGGGCGGTTGGGCCGCGCTTTGTATTTCATTTCTTGCGGAACCCTGTACGGCCTGGCGTTGTTCGTCTTGTTTGCGTTTCTGGTCTCCCACGAATGGCGGGCCTCTTCACTAAAGACCCCGACCGGTCCCGGCTGGATTGCAGTTTACGCCCTGCCCATGCTGCTGGCCTGGAGCCTCACCCTGCTGGCTTTTTGGCCCGGCCTGATGAGCTGGGATTCGCTTTATCAGTGGTTACAAATGTCCAGCGGAAACATCAACGACGTCCACCCGGCTTTTCACACGCTGATGAACGGGGTCATCACCCGCGTCTGGCCTTCACCCGGCGCGGTCGCCTTGTTCCAGGTCTTCTGGCTCAGCCTGACCGCCGGCTGGGGGTTTTACCTGCTGCGCAAAGAGCGCATACCAACCCGGCTGATCACCCTGATCTGGATTCTTTTTATCCTGTATCCGGTCAACCAGGTCTTCGTGATCACGCTCTGGAAGGACATCCCCTACAGCATCGTGCTGCTGGCTCTGAGCCTGCTGCTGCTGCAGGTCAGCCTTTCCGAGGGGGAGAGCCTCCGCCG
>JADYYC010000284.1 GCA_020853835.1 Anaerolineales bacterium | reverse complement strand
TGACCGGGATGATCGTCCGCCAGCCTGAGCAGCTTGAAAGTCAAGGCACAGACGCCGGAGAGCAGGACGTCTAGAAAGGATCAAACAATGGACACAGCGGCACTGGTCATCATCGAGAGGCGTGGGCGGGTCGGCCTGGCGAGGCTGAACCGGCCTCGGGAGTTGAATGCCCTCAACCCTCGGCTCATGTCTGAACTGATGGAGGCATTGGGAGATTTCGACGCCGACGAAAGCGTGGGCGCGATCGTGATCGCCGGCAACGAGCGCGCCTTTGCCGCCGGCGCCGACATCAGGGATATGGCGGGCGCTACCTCGGTGGAGATGCTCAAGCGCGACCCGATCGGTTACTATGACCGCATCCGCGGGGTGAAAAAACCGGTCATCGCCGCGGTTTCAGGCTGGTGCCTGGGCGGCGGGAACGAGCTGGCTCTTTCCTGCGATATGATCGTCGCCTCCGAAACCGCCCGCTTTGGCCAGCCCGAGATCAACATCGGCGTGATACCGGGCGCGGGCGGCACGCAGCGCCTGACGCGCGCCCTTGGCAAGGCCCTCGCAATGGAGGTCATCCTGGGCAACCGGGTTCTCAGCGCACAGGAAGCGCTCCACCACGGCCTGATCAACCGGGTTGTCCCGGTTGAGCGTTACCTGGACGAGGCGCTCGAACTGGCGGAACAGATCGCCCAGCGCGCCCCGTTGGCGCTTCGCCTCGCCAAGCAGGCCGTCAACAACGCCTTCGAGACGTCGCTCTCCGAAGGGATTGCCAACGAGCGCCGTGCGTTTTACCTGCTCTTCAGCACCGAGGACCAGAAAGAAGGGATGGCGGCTTTTATCGAGAAGCGCAGCCCCGAGTGGAAAGGGCAATGATCGCTTTTGAGGATATCAAGCGGGCGCTCGAGCAGCTTGCTATCCCAGAATCGGCTCCGGTCATCGCCCACGCCTCGCTCTCCGCATTTGGCCCGGTGGACGGCGGCGGACCAGCGCTCCTGAACGCCCTGCTGCAGGTTTACCAGTCTCTGGTCATGCCGGCATTCACTTATAAGACCATGGTGACGCCGCTGCTCGGCCCGCCGGACAACGCCCTGGATTACGGCGTGGATCAAAACGCAAACCTCATGGCGCAGATCTTCCACCCCGAGATGCCCGTCGACCGCCTGATGGGGGTCGTTCCAGAGCTGCTACGCCGCACCCCGGGCGCGGCGCGCTCCAGCCACCCGATCCTCTCGTTCGCCGGCCTGCACGCGGCGCCTGTCCTGGCCGCTCAGACCCTGCAATCGCCGTTGGGCCCGATCGAAGCCCTCTGGCAGCGCTCCGGCTGGGTGCTCCTGCTGGGGGTGGGCCACGACGTGAACACCAGCCTGCACCTTGCCGAATTGCTCGCCGGCCGCAAGGGGTTCATCCGCTGGGGCCTCACGCCGCAGGGCGTGGTGGAATGCGGCGGGTTTCCGGGCTGCTCGGATGGCTTCGACGCCATTGCCCCCTGGGCCGCCGGCATCACTCGCACCGTCCCGCTCGGCCACAGCCGGATCGCGGCGCTGCCTTTGCAGGAGCTGATCCCCCTTGCGCGCGCCCGCATCGAAGCGGACCCGCTGGCTCTATTGTGCGACCGGAGTTACTGCCCGCGTTGCGCGGTTGTCCGCCGGCACCTGGATCACCGCCACAACCCCGACCTGCAACATAATGGATCAACCTGGAGATAAAGCATGTCCACATTAAGCCCATTTCAAATCTTTGACCTTTTGAACCGCCCCCGCCCGCTCTGGCTGGTCAAGATCGACCTGAGCGGCACCTCGCTCTATTGGGTTGATTTCAGCGAATGCAAACTGGGTATGTCGAATTTCAGCCGGGCTGATCTGAACTGGTCGAACTTTGCCGGGGCAGACATGCGCCGCTCCGATTTGAGCATGTCCAACCTCTTCGAAGCCCATATGCAGCGCGCCAACCTGAACGAGGCCAATCTCAGCCGGGCCAATCTCACCCGCGCCGATCTCGGAAAGGCCGACCTGGTGGAGGCGATCATCGTTGAGGCGAACCTGAGCCGCGCCAGCCTCAGCAAAGCGATCCTGATCCGGGCCAACCTGAACAACTGCATCTTGAACCGGGCGGATCTGAGCAAGGCCAATCTGGCCAACGCCAACCTGAGCGGCGCCGACCTCTCGATGGCCAACCTGTTTGACGCCAACCTCACCGGAGCCAACCTGACGGGCGCAAACCTGGTCAAGGCGGATCTCACCGCCGCCAACCTGTCCAATGCCAACCTGAGCGGCGCAGATTTAACCGGGGCCGAGCTGACCGACGCCAACCTCGAAGGCGCCAATCTGGAGGGCGCAACCCTGGTCAATGGCGAGGTCTTCCAGCCGCCGCCGATCTCAATCGATGGGTAGGTCTGCCCAGAAGGTCGTGCCGTTGCCGAGCTGGCTGCTCACGCCGACCTCGCCGCCGTGCGCTTCAACGATCGATTTGGCGATCGATAGCCCCAGCCCGCTGCCGCGCGGCTGCCCGGTGCGCGGCAGGTTCGCCTCGGCCCGGTAAAAGCGCTCGAACACGTGCGGCAGGTGCTCTGGAGAAATCCCGGGGCCGGTATCGCGCACCAGAAAACGCACCGTGTCGTGGTTGGAACCGCGCTGCAACAGCATTTCGGCCTGCCCGCCGCAAGGGGTGTATTTGATGGCGTTTTCAAGCAAATTATAGAAAACCCGCCGCAACTGGTCTTCATGGCCCATCACCGGGGGCAGGCCGGGCTCGACTTCGAGCCGCAGATCCACCTCCGCTCGGGCCGCCCGGATCTTGAACGTCTCGTAGACTTCATTGGCGATCGTGCTCAGGTTCACCGGGGTCTTTGTGCCCGCGCCCAGCCCGGCTTCCATGCGCGAGAGGTCGAGCAGGTCGTTCACCATCCGTACCAGGCGGTCGATCTCGGTTTCGATCTCCTCGAGGAAACGCTCTGCAATTTCCGGCTCGTCCATGGCGCCTTCGCGCAGCGCCTCCGCGCGCAGCTTGACCGCGGTCAGGGGTGTGCGCAGTTCATGGCTGGCGTTGGCGACAAAGGCGCGCAGCTCGTTCACGTTGGATTGCAGCCTGGAGGCCATGCTGTTGAACGCCTCCGCCAAACGGTGCATCTCTTGCGGCCCGGAGGGTTTGACGCGCACGCCCAGGTCGCCGTGTTCCATCTGCCCGGCTGCCTGGGTCAGCACATGGATGGGGCGCGCCAGGTTGTTCGCCAGCACCCAACCCGCCAGGCTGACGCCCACCACGATCAGCAGCGCCACCAACAGCATGACCAGGAAGGATTGGCGCGCCGATTCCAGGCTGGGAGCCATCGCGACGGCCAGGCGCAGGATGCCGATCACCTCGATTTCTTTCTGAACCAGCACGGCCATATACATATACAGGTCGCCGTGCTCGTCCCGCCGCACGCTCACGCCCCGCCCGATGTCGCTTGCCAGGGCTTCGAACACTTCCGGCGCGTTTTCGCGCGTCGCCCGGGGCGGCGCCTCCTCCTGGCTGTCGATGATCGGACGCCCGTCGATGTTGTAGACGGTGAAGTGGATGTTTTCGTTATCGGCAAACAGGCGCGAGAGCAGTTCGCGGATAAACGCGGGCTGCACCCGGCCTTCGCGCGCCTCCTGGATGGGCAGCTCGATGGCGTTGCTCGCGGCAAAGGCCAGGTCTTGCAGGTTGTGCTCGAGCTCGAAATTGGCGGCCTGGAAGATATAGCGCCCCGTAAAAATCCCCATCAGGATGATGCTGACCAGCGATACCGCGAGGTGCGATAACACCAGCCGGGAGTTGAGCGACGAGCCAGATTTTCGAAACAAGCCCGAGATGCGGGCGAATAAATCAAGAAGGAAGTTCTTCTGGTCCTGCAAATCGATACCCATAACCTCGGACGGTTTGAATGTACTGCGGGCTGGCCGGGTCTTCTTCGATCTTCAAGCGCAGCCAGCGCACGTGCACGTCCAGCGTGCGCGGGTCGCCTACCCAGTCGTCGCCCCACACCAGTTTGATCAATTCATCGCGGCTCATGGCGCGCCCGGCGTTTTTCATCAGCACCGCGAGCAGGTCGAATTCGCGCGCCGAGAGCTGCAGCTCCTGCTCGCCCTTGAACACGCGCCGGGCGACCGGGTCCAGGCTCAACTGGCTGGTCGACATGGGCTGCGGCTGAGAGACCTGCCGGTCGAGCTGCACCCGGCGCAGCATGGCCTGGATGCGCGCCAGCAGCTCGCGGAAGGAGAACGGTTTGGCAAGGTAGTCGTCTGCCCCCACCTCCAGCCCCAGCACCCGGTCGATCTCCTCGCCGCGCGCCGTGAGCATGATCACCGGGATGGCGGTGAAGGTGCGCAGCCGCCGGCAGACCTCGAAGCCGCTGATGTCCGGCAGCATCAGGTCGAGCACCACCAGGTCGGGTTTCTGCGTCTCGACGGCCTGGATGGCTGAAATCCCATCCGCGGCGGAGATCACGTCGAAGCCCTCGCGCTTCAGGCTGTACGAGAGCGAGTCGGTGATGAGCTGTTCGTCATCCACAATCAAAATGAGCGCCACGGCAGTCCTCCTGTTTCAATGCCCGGTTAATGATGAGTCCGTTTCATGGTTTTGTTTAACATTGACATAGTATAGCCAATTAATCTACGTCTGTGCAGGGATTAAGCCGCCTGGATCGCCACCGGTTTTGATACAATCAGAACCGGAGGGAATACATGCCGCTGCTCTGGCTTTCCCTGGGGTTTCTGTGTGGCATCGTTGCGGGGTGGCTCCTCGAGGGGGCGCTCCCGGCCTGGCTGGCTGGCGCTTTATTGCTGCTGACCCTCGCCCTCGCCTTTCTGTACTACTATTTCAACCGCCTCGCCCCGCGCCTGGCATTGCTGGACCGCCTGGCGGGCTTCTGGCCCGCCAATTTCGAGGCCCTCCTGCCGGGCTTTATCCTCCCGCTGCTCCCGCTGACCGTCCTGCTCGGCCTGGGGCGCTATCAGGCCACCCTGCCGCGCCTCACCCCCGCCCACCTGGCCTGGTACAACGACCGGCCGGGGCGCTTCATGGTCGAGGGGGTGATTGCCGCCGACCCGGACTTCCGCGACGCCTCCACGCTGCTCCAGGTGGAGGTTGAGCGCCTGCGCCCGCCGGATGCGGAAGCCTTTCAGCCGGCCGAGGGCCTGCTGCTGGCCCGGCTGCCGCCCGGCGGCGGATGGCGCTATGGCGACCGGATCCGCCTCGAAGGCCGCCTGCGTACCCCCTTCGAGACGCAGGAATTTTCTTACCGCGCCTACCTGGCCCATCTCGGCATCTACTCCACGTTGAGCTGCGGTTACTGCCAGACCTGCGCCGAGCCGTTGAGCAAGGAGTGCGTCTGGCTGGTCGAGCGCGGCCAGGGCAGCCCGCTCCGCGCTGCCATCTATGACTTGCGCCGCCGGCTTCTGGGCGTCGTCCACCGCATCTTCCCCGACCCGGAGGCGGGCCTGCTGGCGGGCATCCTGCTGGGGATCGAGGGCGGCATCCCCGAGGACTTGATGCAGGCCTTCCGCCTCACCGGCACGGCCCACATCATCGCCATCAGCGGCTTTAACTTTGCCATTATCTCGGGCCTGCTGGTGATCCTGTTTGGGCGCCTGCTCGGCCCCTGGCGCGGGATGCTGGCCGCCTGGGCCGGGATTGCCCTCTACGCCGTGCTGGCGGGAGCCAGCGCGGGCGTGGTGCGGGCGGCGATCATGGGCGGGCTGGCCGTTCTCGCCCTGCGCTTCGGGCGCCGCTCGAGCGCCCTCAACACGCTCGCCTTTGTGGCGGCCCTCATGGCGCTGTTCGATCCGCATGTGCTCTGGGATGTCGGCTTCCAGCTCTCGTTCATGGCCACCCTGGGGCTGATGCTCTACGCCGACCCGCTTGCGAGCGGGTTCACCCGGCTCGCCGGGCGCTGGATCCCGCGGGAGGCAGCCCGCCGGCTGTCGGAGCCGGTGGGGGAATACCTGCTGTTCACGCTCGCCGCCCAGCTCACCACCCTGCCGTTGATCCTGTTTTATTTCCACCAGGCCGCCTTTATTTCGCTGCTGGCTAACCCGCTGGTGCTCCCCGCCCAGCCGCTGCTCATGGTCCTGGGCGGGCTGGCTGCGATCGCGGGGCTGGTCTTTCTTCCGCTGGGGCGCCTGCTCTCCGCCCTGGCCTGGCCCTGGATCGCCTACACGATCCGGGTGGTCGAGCTGCTTGCGCAGGTTCCGGGGACCTCGCGCACGGTCGACCCGCTGAGCCCCTGGGCGGTGCTCGTCTTTTATCTGGCGCTGTTTTCACTCACCCTGTGGGGCAGGCGTCTCAAAGGACTGCTTTCCAGAACCGGCGCGTGGATCGGGGGGGCCTTCCCCGCGGAGCGCTCGGCCCGCCTGGGGTGGGCGGCCGGGCTGGCCGCGGCGCTCCTGGCGCTCGTGGTCTGGCAGCGCGTGCTGAGCCTGCCGGACGGGCGTCTGCACCTCACCGTCCTGGAGGCGGGCAGCGGCGAGGCCCTTTTGATCAGAACCCCGGCCGGGCGCAGCCTGCTCATCAACGGCGGGCCGAGCGCCAACGCCCTCGCCGGCGAGCTGGGGCGCCGCCTGCCTCTGGGCCGCCGGGAGATCGATTTCCTGGTGGTCGCCGCGACGCGGGAGCCCCAGATCGCGGCCCTGCCGCCCGCCCTGGAGCGCTTCCAGGCGCAAAACGCGCTCTGGGCCGGGCCCTCCGCGGCCGGGTACAGCGCGCGCGAGCTGCGGAAGCGGCTGGCGGCGCAAAACATCCCCGTGATCGAAATGCGATCAGGCCATGCGCTGGACCTGGAGGGCGGCGCCCGCTTGGAGGCGCTCGCGGTCACGCGCCGCGGCGCGGTCCTGCTGCTCGAATGGGGGCGCTTTTCCGCCCTGCTCCCCCTGGGGCTGGACATCGAAGGCATGCAGGCTCTGCTGGACGGACCGACAAGCGGGCCGGTGACCGCCCTGCTGCTGGCCGACGCCGGTCACGCCGCGCTCAACCCGCCGCAATGGATCCAGCGCTGGAAGCCGCAGCTCGTCCTGCTCAGCGTCGCCTCGGGCGACCCGGAGGGGCTGCCTCACCCGGAGGTCGTGCAGGCGCTCGGCGGCCTCCCGCTGCTGCGCACCGACCAGCGCGGCTGGATCGAGCTGTCCACGGACGGGGAGCAGGTGTGGGTGGAGACGGCGAGATAGCGATCCACCGCTTATGGGTGGGAGGCGACCGGCAGGAAGGTCTTGAACGGCGCGGCCTCGTACGCTCCCAGGTCGACCGTGTAGGGCGGGGCGACGCCCTGCAGGCGCGGCTGCAAGGCCAGGTCGTAGGGCGTCTTCTCGCTGGTGTTGCCGTTGTTGTTGATATCCCAGATGTCGGCCGGCAGGTAGAAGTTACTTCCC
>JADYYC010000283.1 GCA_020853835.1 Anaerolineales bacterium | reverse complement strand
GCGCTGCAGCGCGGCGCCAAGCTGGTCTACCTGGACCCGCGCTTTACCAAAACCGCCGCCAAGGCCACCGAGTGGATCCCCATCCGCCCCGGCACCGACTCGGCGTTCTTGCTGGCGATGATCCACGTCATGGTGGTCAACGAGCTGGTGGACTGCGATTTCGTCAAGAAGTACGTCGTGGGGTGCGACGGCATCAAAGAAGCCATGCAGAGCTACACCCCCGCGTGGGCGGAGGGGATCACCGGCGTGCCGGCGGCCACCATCGAGCGCATCGCCCGCGAATACGCGGCCGCCAAGCACAACGCCCTGGCGCACCCCGGCTGGCGCACCTCCAACTTTGTCAACTCCTTCCAGACCGAGCGCGCCATCGCCACGCTCAACGCGCTGAGCGGCAACGTCTTTACGGAGGGCGGGTGCCTCTCCACCGATGTCTCCGGCGAGAGCGCCGGTTTGGGCGCCCCGCCGCAGCCGCCCTACCCGCGCATCTCGGCCCTGCGGCTGGACGGCACGCCCTGGAAGTACCCGCTCGTGCCGCTCAAGCTGGGCGTGTTCCAAGAGCTGCGCGACGCCATCATCAGCGGCGAACCTTACCAGGCGCACGGTTGGTTTATCTCGCGCCAGAACCCGATCATGTCCATCCCCGACCGCGCCCGCACGCTGCAAGCGTTTGGCAAGATGGACTTTATCGTCACCGTCGACATCAGCCTCAACGATACCGCCTGGTTTTCGGACGTGGTGCTGCCCGAGGCCTCGTACCTGGAGCGCTACGACCCGCTGCTCACGCTGGGCGACCGGGTCTTCCTGCGTCAGCCGGTGATCGAGCCGCAGGGCGAGGCGAAGTCCGCCCTGTGGATCTACAAACAGCTCGGCGAACGGCTGGGGCTGGGCGATTACTTCCAGTACGCTGACGAAGAGGACTACCTGCGCCAGCAGCTCGCCCCGCTCGGGATCACGCTCGAGGAAGTCAAGTCCAGGGGTTATATCCAGCTCCCACCCAAAGAAGAAAAGGCAGACTACACCTTCAACACCGCCTCGGGCAAGATCGAGGTCTACTCCGAGACGCTGGGCAAAGCGGGGTTCTCGCCCTGGCCCACCTGGGAAGAGCCGCCGCGCCCCGAGCCGGGCCAGTTCTACCTGCTCACCGGCAAGGTGGCGCAGGCGACCCAGTTTGCGACGCAGAACAACCAGCTCCTCCATAAATACGCCGACGAGCCGCGCATGTGGATGAACGCCGACACGGCCGCGAGCATGCGGCTGAAGGACGGCGATTGGGTGGAAGTGACCAGCCAGGTGGGCCAGGTGAACGTGCGCCTGCTCGCCACCCAGGCCATCCGCCCCGACTGCGTCTTCATGGCGCCCGGTTACGGGCACCTCTCCAAAGGGCTGACCACCGCGTTCGGGGTGGGCGCAAGCTCGACCGTGCTGCACGTCACCTACACCGACCCCATCAGCGGCGGGCAGGCGCTCAGCCAGACCTTTGTCACGGTGCGCAAAGCGCCCCAGGCGCCCCCGCCGGACGAGCGCCGGCCGCTCTACTCAGGAGAATAACGCATGAGCAGAAATCACACTTACGGCTTCCTGATCGACGCCTCGCGCTGCATCGACTGCCGCGCCTGCCTGGTGGCCTGCAGCGTGGAGAACGATGTGCCGATGGAACACACGCGCATCTGGATGAAGGGCACCGGCGTGATGGGCAAGTTCCCCGACCTGCAACGCTACACCGCCCCCTATCACTGCATGCACTGCCTCGACCCCTCTTGCGTGTCCGCCTGCACGGTCGGCGCGCTGCAACAGAACGAGGACGGCATCGTGACCTATGACGACAAGCGCTGCATCGGCTGCCGTTACTGCATGTACGCCTGCCCGTTTGAAATTCCCAACTTCGAATGGGACCAGCGCCTGGCGCTGATCGTCAAGTGCGACCTGTGCGTCAACCGGCTTGCGGAGGGCGGCCAGCCCGCCTGCGCAGCCACCTGTCCCACCCAGGCGATCCTGTTTGGCAAGCGCGAGGAGATGCTCGCCCTGGCGCACGCGCGCATCGAAGACGCGCCGCACCGCTACGTCAACCACGTTTACGGCGAGTTCGAGAACGGCGGCACCTCCACGTTCTACATCTCGCCGGTTTCCTTTGAGCAGATGGGCATGCCCATCACGGATGAAACGCGCTCGCCAGCGCACTTCAACCGCCTGGTCACCCACGGCACGCCGGCGGTGGCGGCTACGGTGGCGGTGGCAATGAGCGGAGCCTACCTGGCGATCAAGCGCCAGAGCGCCGACAACGCAGCCGCCGAACAGGCTAGCGACGGGCGTCCCGATGACCACGAGTGAGGAGGTTACTGTGCTGAGCAAACTGTTTTCTGAGTTGAAACGCCTGCCGCGCTACGCCATCCTGCTCGCCGCGCTCACGGCGCTGGGCATGACCGCCGGCCTCTACCGCCTGTACGCCGGGCTGGGGGCGACGACGAACATGAGCAAGGTCTTCCCCTGGGGCGTCTGGATCAGCTTTGACCTGACCACCGTGGCGCTCTCGGGCGGGGCGTTCACGCTCGCGGCGCTGGTGTACGTCTTTCACATGCACGACCTGCACGCCGCCACCCGTCCCACCGTGCTCTTCGGCCTGCTGGGCTACAGCTCGGTGCTGGTGATCCTGTTCTTCGACCTGGGGCGCTGGGATCGCTTCTGGCACTTCATCGTTTACCCGAACATCAACTCGGCCCTCTTCGAAGTGAGCTGGTGCATCGCCATCTACTCGATCATCCTGATCTACGAGTTCAGCCCGGTGATCGTCGAACGGTTTGGCAACAACCGGCTGCTGGAGTGGATCAAAAAGCTCACCATCCCCATGGTGATTGCCGGCATCACGCTCTCCTCGATGCACCAGTCCTCGCTGGGGACGCTCTTCATCGTCATGTCGCCGCGCCTGCACCCGCTCTGGCACTCGATGCTGCTGCCGGTCTTCTTCCTGCTCTCCTCCATCCCGGCCGGGATCAGCCTGATCATCATCGGTTCGATCGTGAGCGACATGCTCTTCGGGCACTCGCTCAGCCAGCGGGTGCTGGAGAAGCTCGGCTGGCTCATGCCCTGGTTTTTGGGGCTCTACCTGGCGCTCAAGCTGGGCGAGCTGCTCGTGACCGAAGAACTGGGGCTGCTCTTCAGCAGCGGGAAGTACAGCCTGCTCTTCTGGCTGGAACTGGTGGTGGGGGTGATCGTCCCGATGATCCTCTTCTCGATCAAATCGGTGCGCTGGAACCGCTGGGGCACGCTGACTGCGGCCATGCTGGTGGCGGCGGGGATCGTGCTGAACCGCTTCGACGCCACCTGGTTCGCCATCCTGCCGCGCCAGGGCGTCACCTACTCGCCGCACTGGCTCGAACTGGCGCTGCTGGTGGGGGTGGCTTCGGGCGTGCTGCTGGTGTTCACGATCCTCTCGACCTACTTCCCGGTGTTCGTGGAAACCATGCCGACCCGCAAACCCCAGGAAGCGGCGGTTGAAGCGGGCCGCGCCGAAAGGGCCCCCGCCCTGAGCGGGGATTAGCGTGATACTGCGATGATGGAGAGCGATTCAGCGAGTTTGTTCCAGGCCGCCCACCTGTCGTCGGCGGCGCCAAAAGAACTGGCGGCGCCAAAAGAGCTGGCGGCGCCAAAAGAGCTGGCGGCGCCCGCCGTGAACCCCGCCGCGGGTTGCTGCGGCGAGGTGCAGATCGGCGGGCGGCTGCGGCTGCTCCGCCGTGAGCAAAAGCTGAGCATTCGCGAGCTCGCCGCCAGTTGCGGCATCAGCGTGAACACGCTCAGCCTGATCGAAAACGACCGCACCTCGCCCAGCCTGAACACGCTGAGCCGCATCGCGCGCGGCCTGGGCGTGCCCCTGGCGGAGTTCTTCGCCGAGGAGGCCGCCCCGGCTTCGCTGATCTATCAGCAGCAGGGGCAGCGCCCGGTGCTCAAGTTCGCCCACGGCACGCTCGAAAACCTGGGCGAGGGGCTGCCGCCGCTGGGCGCCGAGCCCATCGTGGTGACGCTCGACCCCGAGCAAACGCACGGCGATGACATCAGCCACGCCGGGCGGGAGTTCATCTACTGCCTCAAAGGCCGCGCCGACTGTGTGGTCGCCGGCCAGACCTACCCGCTCCTGCCCGGCGATAGCTTGCTCTTTGACGCCCGCCTGCCGCACCGCTGGCTCAACGCCCACCCCGAACCCGCCCGGCTGCTGGTGCTCTTCTGCCCGATGGAGGCCGAAGACCTGCCCGCCGAGCGCCACCTGGGGCGTTGAGGGACGCGGCGGTCTCCCGCGGTCATTAAGAGCTTGGCATACGATCTCAGTGTTGGTTTCGCCCTACCTGAAATAGAACATACGTGCTATAATATCGATATGCCCCACCGCAGCCCGCCTTGACAGGAATACCCAACTATTGTACATTGGTCAAAATGAGACTGAAAGCAGCCCGCCCGCCCCTCGCCCCCTCCAGCCGCCGTCCGGCGCGCCTGGCAGTCGGCGCGGGTTGGCTGGTCGTACTCCTGGCGGCGCTGCTGGGCTTTGCCTCCCCCGGTCACGCCCAGACTCCCTCGCCAACCCCACCCTCCCCAACACCGACGGCCTCCCTGCCCCCCACACCCTCGCCCACCGTCCCGCCCGGCACCCCGCCCGGCTTCTACTACCTCGATTCAGCCCTGGGCGTCCAACTCTTCAAAAAAGACTACCCCAACGGCAGCCCCGATTACGTCCAGCTCATCGACCTGAGCCAGGGCGCCCGCCTTGAACTGCTCCACGGCGAACTGACCGAGCTGCGCGAGACAAAGGGCGTCTACGGCGGCGCCGACCCGCGCCTGACCTCCATCCCCATCCAGACCTACTGGGGCGGTGTCCAGGCGCAGGAGCCGGAGGCCTTTTGCGTGACCAACGGCGGGTTTTTCTACATGCCCGAGTACCCCACCCGCCTGGCCTTCCCGCTCAAGGTGGATGGCGTCGTCGTCACCGACGGCTGGGGCATCGACACCTATGTCGGGCAGAAGCTCATCCTGCAGCTCTGGGAAGACCGGGCCGAGATCGCCGACCTGGATCAGGACGCGCTCTACGGCACGAGCGCCCCGAACGCCATCGGCGGGCTGACCGAGGACGCCAACAAGCGCGCCAAGTTCAGCGTGGGGCGCACCTTCATCGGGCTGGACGACCGCGACCGCGACGGCGTCTTCGAGACCGTGTTGATCTTCAACACCCTCACCGCCCGCCAGAGCGGCGCGGCCGAGACCCTGCGCAGCTTTGGGGCGGACAAGATCATGATGCTCGACGGCGGCGGCTCGACCCAGCTCCTCTGCCGGAGCGGCTGGCACATCCGCTCCGACCGCCCGCTGCCCTCCGCGATCGCGGTCATCGCCGGCGTCCCCCCGCAGGTGGCAGTCGAGGTCAGCGCCCACTCCGACTGGCCGGTCGTGCTCGAAGGCGAGCGCCTGCCGGTCGAGCTGCAGATCAGCAACACCGGCGTGCTGAGCTGGACGCCCGAGACCACCCACTTCGTGCTTCAGACTGAGCAGCTTGAGTACGAGCAGCGCCTCGACCTGGCAAAGACCGTCCCACCGGGGGGAACCGTCGTCCTCCAGTCCCGCCTGATCATCCCCAACCGCCCCGGGATCGTCCCGGTCATCATCCGCGTCGGCGTCGACTACCGGGGAAAGGTCTATCAGGCCAGCCCGGTGCGCATGCGCGCCGTGGTGCTGCCCTTCCGCCTGGTCCAGCAGCGGAGCGAGCTGCAGCTTCAGGTCCAGCGCTGGGCGGCGCAAGACCCCGAAACGGTGGAAAAGCTCGCCAGCCTTTGGATCGAGCGCCAGCAGGACGAATCGTTTGGGCAGCTCGAACCGGCGGCCGCGCCGCAAGCCCACCCCTCCGACCTGGTGCTCGTCCCCTTGCTGATGCTGCCCGGCATGGCCATCATCGCCTGGGCGCTTGCCCGCACGCGCCACTGAACGCGGTACAATTAAGCCGCATCCAGACGCTCAGCCTCGGAGGGAGAAAACTGGCATGGAAAACAACGCCGGCAAAGTCTTTCTTAGCCGCTTCAGGGTGGACGAGCTGCTCCTCAGCACCGAGACCGCGGCGCGCTACCGCGGCTATGACCTCAAACGCGGCCTGCTGCTGCTCATCAAAATCTACGCCTCCACGATCCAACCCGATGAGACGGTGCTGTGCTTTCAGCAGCGCAACCTGACCCTGCAAACCGCCCAACACCCCAACGTCATCCCCTTCTACGGCCTGTACGACGACCAGGGGCACAGCCTGACCATCGAAAAATTCATCGAAGGCCCCTCCCTGGCCCAAATCCTGAGCCGGGAGAGCGGCAAGCCCCTGCCGCCAAACGATGCGCTGGTCTACCTCAAGTCGCTCACGGCCGCCTTGGAATACGCGCACGACTTTGGGCTGGTGCACGCCACCCTCGACGCCGCCAACGTCCAGGTGGGGCGGGATGGCACGGTCATGCTGGGCAATTTCGGCTTTGCGCGCTTTATCGACAAGCCCATGACGAGCACCGGCGTGTTCGGCCCGCCGCTCTGCCAGGCGCCCGAGCAGCTGCGCGGCGAGCGCGTCCACCCCAGCACCGACATCTACGCCCTGGGCATCCTGTTCTACGAGTTGCTCACCGGCGTCCATCCCTTCCTGGGCGTCCCCACCGCCTCGATCGGCGCGATCCCATCTCCCGTCGAGCGGCTGCGCGACGCCCACCTCAACCAGGCGCCGCCGGCAATGAACCAGTACAACCCCGCCCTGCCAGGCGGCCTCTCGCAGACGGTGCTGACCGCGCTGGCTAAGGACCCCCAGCAGCGCTATCAGAGCGCTCAGGAGATGCTCGAGATCTGCAGCGCGGTGCTCGGCTCCAGCCCGGCCCAGATCCCGCCCCGCCTCGGTGGGCGGCCAGGCGTCGAGACCTCCGCGCCCACCCAGGTGGCGCCGCAGCCGCCAGCGATGAGCGCCGAAACCTACGCCCGGCCGGGAGTGGCGCCCACCGAAGTCGTCCTGCCGGGCGCGCCGGGTTACCCGGGCGGCACCCAGGTCGTCCCGGGCCAGCCCTACCCGCCCCCGCAGCCGGCTTATCCCGGCGGCACACAGGTCATCTCAGGGCAACCCTACCCGCCCCAGCAACAAGTTTATCCGGGCGGCGCCCAGGTCGTCCCCGACCAGCCCTACACCGCTCCACCGGCGGGTTACCCGGCCCCGCCCTATTACCCGCCGCCGCTCGAACCGGCCAAACCCTCCCGCCCGGCCTGGCTGCTGCCCATGATCGGACTGCTCATCCTGGCGATCCTCATCTGCGGCGCAGTCGGGGTATGGGCCAGCCTGCCGCTGCTCGGCGAGGTCTTTGGCAGCCCCAGCGCCACGCCCACCGCCACGCTCACCTTGACCCCCACCTTCACACTCGTCCCGCCCACCGAGCCGCCCCCGCCGGCGGTCGTCCCGCCCACGGAAGCGCCCCTGCTCCCCACCGAACCGCTGCCACCTACCGAGCCGCCTCCGCCCACCGAAGCCCCCACGCTGCCGCCCATGCCGACCAGCACGCCCGAAAGGACCGCCTTC
>JADYYC010000282.1 GCA_020853835.1 Anaerolineales bacterium | reverse complement strand
GCGTTCAAGATTTCTCCTCGCTGCGCTCGTCGAAATGACGGGAAGGGGAGCGCTCGTCGAAATGACGGGAAGGGGCCACCCCCTCTCCCGCTTGCGGGAGAGGGCCGGGGTGAGGGCACAACGACGCGCGCGGTTGACAGAAACCGACTCGTCTTGTAAGGTTAAACCAACCGCAGTAAACCCGCGCACGGGGGATGCAAGCGCGGCTGTCCGAAAGACCGGAGAAAGGAGCTTTCTATGAAAAAACCTGGCGGTGTTTTATCCCTGCTGCTGGCGCTGGCATTTATCCTCCCCGCGTGCACGGGCCGTCCCCCCGGGGCGGAGGTTCAGACGCCCACCGGGGGCGCGCCGGTCGCCGAACCGGGTTCAACGGCTGCGCCGGAGGCCACGCCTGCATCCCGCGTCGAACCTGTTTCCCCGACCGAGCCATTGTCTCCCACTGACCCCCTGTCCCCCACCGAGCCATTATCCCCCAGCGAACCTTTATCGCCCACCGAGCCTGCTTCCCCTCCAGAGCCTTTGTCGCCCACCGAACCCATGTCCCCGGCGCGCCCTGAGCCGGCGGAGCCCACCGCCCGCGCCAGCCAGGCGCCCGGCGCGGGGGTGCGGGGCGTCTATGCAGACATCAAAGTGACCCCCGAGCAGGCCTACGACCTCTTCAAGGGCCTCTACCCCACGGCGCAGGTCAAGCAACTCGAGCTGGACCTGCAAGACCACGCCTATTATGCCTATGAAGTCGAGGGGTACGAGGGAAATACCGAATACGAAGTCAAGATCGACGCCCTCGACGCGCGCATCCTGAAACAGGAACAGGGCCGGCACGACGGATCGGGCGGGGAGGTCCTGCGCGCCGACCTGGCGCGCATCCCCGAGCTGATCACGGCTGCCCTTCAGGACGCTGGGGCAGGTTTCAGCGTCAAGGATTGGGAGGCGGCGGTGAAGCGGGGCCGGGTGGTGTTCCAGGTCGAATTGCTGGGTCAAGGCGGGCGGGAGATCGAGTATCAATTCGATTTACAAACCGGAGATTTGCTGCAAAAGGACGTATAATCCCCCCGATGACACAACCCGCCCTTTCTCTGCCAAAATCCAAAATTGCCCAGGGGCATCTCTCTGCCCTCATCGCCATCACGGTGTGGGGCACCACCTTTGTAGCGATCAAAGGCCTGCTGGGGGGTTTCACTCCGACCGAGATCTGGTTTTTTCGCTCGGGCATCGCCTACCTGGCGCTGCTCGCCCTGCAGCCGCGCCTTATCAAAGTGAGCAGCCTGCGTGAAGAGCTGCTTTTTTTTGCGGCGGGCGTTTGCGGTGTGACGCTGTTTGCGCTGCTGCAAAATACGGCCCTGGTCTACACCCTCGCCTCGAACGTGGGGGTGCTGCTCGCGGTGGCGCCGTTTTTTACCGCGCTGATCTCACACTACCTGCTCAAAGATGAAGACCTGCCGCCGCGGTTTTTCCTGGGGATCACGCTGGCGATCATCGGCGTGATCCTGCTCACCTTCAACGGCAAGTTCATCCTCAAGATCAACCCGCTCGGCGACCTGCTCGCCATCCTGGCGGCGCTGGCCTGGGCGGTCTATTCGGTGCTGATCAAAAAGATCGGCGCTCGCAATTACCCGCCGGTGATGACCACGCGCCGGGTGGTCTTCTACGGCTGGGTGGCGCTGTTCCCGATCTTACCCTGGCTCGATTTCCGGATCGGGCTTGAACGCTTTGCAGAGCTGCCAGTGGTTTTGAACTTCCTCTTCCTGGGGGTGGGGGCCTCGGGGCTGTGTTTTGTCGCCTGGAACTTTGCGGTGAGCGCCCTGGGGGCGGTGAAGACCAGCGTATACGTCTACCTCACGCCGGTGGTCTCGGTCGCGGCCTCAGCCGTCGTCCTGCACGAGCCGGTCACGCTGCTGGCGCTGGTGGGGATCGGCTTGATCCTGCTCGGGCTGTACCTGTCCGAACGAAAGAACGAGAAAGCTCTCAAGGAGATCAGTCGTGACGCTTGAAATCCTGCCAATGGAAGCAAAGTACCTCGAAGATGCAGCCGCATTGGTCGTGGACAACTTCAGGGCTTTGCGCCGCCGCATCCCGCGCCTGCCAGCCCGCTATGAGCAGCCGCTGGTGATCGTTGATTTGTTGGGAAAGCTGGAGAATGAGGCGCGCGGCGCGGTCGCGCTGAAGGCGGGCCGGTTGGCCGGCTTCCTTTCAGGCTCCATGATGCCCAATTTCTATAAAAAAAGGGCTTTTTACAGCCCGGAATGGGCCAACGCCGCGGAGGAGGCTTTCAGCCGCGAGGTGTACGAAGCCTTGTACGCGTATCTCTCGCCCATATGGCTGAGGGAGGGCTGCCAGGCACTCGCGGTCAGCCTGATGGCGCATGACGAGCCAGCGCGGCAGGTCTGGGGATGGCTGGGGTTTGGCATACTGGCGGTCGACGCGCTGAGGGGCATGGAGCCGCTGGCTGTCTCCGTCCCCGAGATCGAGATCCGCCAGGCGGGCGCGGCCGACCTGCCCGCGCTCGGCGAGCTGCTGGCGGGTTTGAGCCGCCACCTCGCCGGACCGCCGGTGTTCCTCGCCCAGGACTTCCCCCGCCCAGCCGACCTGCTCGCAAAACCAGGGTACGTGATGTGGCTGGCGTTTGAAGCGGGGGAAGCGGTGGGGTTTCTGGGTATGGACCCCGCCTACAGGGATGGCTGCCTGATCCTGCAGGATGAAGACACGATCCAGGTGGAGCCGGCGTACATCTCCGAGAAATGCCGCGGCGCGGGGGTTGGGAAGGCGCTCCTGGAACACGCCCTGGCAGAGGCGCGCCGCCAGGGGTACCTGCGCTGCAGCGTCGATTTTGAAAGCCCCAATATCCTGGCGAGCCGCTTCTGGCTCAAGCGCTTTGAACCGGCGTGTTATTCGCTGATGAGGGTAATTGATATGGGCGGGGAATGAACCTGGAAGAGCCCCTGTAATACCCAATAAACAGTAAAATAAGTGACATTCATCCCATTGTTCAACCAATAAATTTGTATACAATGGAGCGGTGAAAGAGGCCTCCGGCGTATGACCGCGCCGGCGCGCCGTGATGTCATGATCGACCGATTTGGCTCTCAGGAGGCATGCATGCATCATCCGCGATCGTTGTTCATTCTGTTGGCGGCGGGGCTGATCCTGCTGGCTGCCGCCGGGTTGATGGTGGTCACCGCCAGCCCGGTCAGCGCCCAGTGCGGGTCGCAGGCGTCGTCTTGCAAAAACTGTCACGAGGTGCAGGGGAAGCTGCCCGTCAATAACGACGGCACGCCCTGGCACACCTCGCACGCCTTTGGCGATTTCTGCTACATCTGCCACGCCGGCAACAACCAGGCCATGGGCGAAGCCGAGGCGCACACGGGCATGGTGCCGCCGCTCGAGGACGTCCAGGCCGCCTGCCAGCAGTGCCACCCGAATAACACGATGGAGCTGGCGCAGGTCTACGCCGACAAGCTGGGCGTGCAGATCGGCGCGGGCGGCGGTGCGCCCCCGGCGAGCGCGCCCCCGGCGAGCCCGCCCCCGGCGGGAGGTGAAACCCCCGCAAATAACCCGCCCGCCAGCCCGCCCGCGTCTGTGGTCAGCACGCCCGCCGCGACCGAGTTGGTGGTCAACGACCCCAACGTGGTGGATTTTGTGCAGCGCTACAACGAGATCGTGTTGGGCAAGCGCCCGGTCAACACCGGCAACGCCATTCTGATCGTCCTGATCGGGCTGGTGGGGCTGGGCGGGGGCGGTTTTGTGCTCTACAACGAGACCGTGCTCAAGCTCGGGCGGAATAAAACCCGCAAGCTGGAGGGCGAGTACCCCGCCGACGTGGTCGACCTGCTCGACGACATCGCCGGGCTGAGCCCCAAGAGCCGGCGCATGCTCAAGAACATCCTCGAGTACCCGCAGAAAACCGAGACGGCGCTCGCGCTGGTCGAAGCGCTCGTGCGGGACGAAATCCAGGCGGAGGGAGACTCATGAAAAAGATCACCCGCTTTTTTGGCAAAGAGCTCTGGTCGCCCTACACCGCGGGCGCGCTGCTGGGGCTGGTGGCGATTGCTACGGTCTGGATCAGCGACAACCTGCTCGGCGCCTCGGGCGCGTTCGAGAACATCGCCGGCATGATCGGGCAGGCGCTCGCCCCGCAGCAGTTCAACAACCTCTACTTCAACTTCATCATGCCCCCTGGGGTGACCTTTGGCGTGATGATGCTGATCGGGCTGTTCATCGGCGGGCTGATCGGCGCAGCCACAAGCCGCACGCTGCTGTGGGGCAAGCCCAACGCCCTCAACAGCGACGAGCAGTGGAAGCGCGTCTTCGGCCCGCAGACTTGGAAGCGCTGGCTGCTGGCCTTTCTGGGCGCGATCGTGCTCGAGTACGCGGCCGGCATCGCCGGGGGCTGCACGAGCGGCCTGGCGATCTCGGGAGGGATGCTCCTTGCGCCGGCGGCCTTTGTCTTCATCGCCGGGATGTTCGCCTCCGGCATCCTCACCACACTCTTGATCTACCGCGGGAGGTATTAGAATGAGCGTCTTGATCATCGCCCTGGTGATGGGCGCGCTTTTCGGCTTTTCACTCAACAAAGCCGGGCTCACTCGCTATAGCAAGATCGTGAACGTCTTTCGCTTTACCGACATGGCGGTGTTGCAGTTCATGATGACCGCCCTGATCGTCTCGATGATCGGCCTGTACGGGCTGCGCGCCCTGGGGCTGCTCCAGTTCCCCAACATCCCCGGAACCTACCTGGTGGGCAACCTGATCGGCGGGCTGATCTTCGGCGTCGGCATGGCGCTCACCGGTTACTGACCGGGCACTTGCGCCGCCGGCGGCGGCGAAGGCAAGCTGGACTATTTGATCCCCGGCACCCTGGGCTTTTTGGCCGGCGCGGTGCTGTGGGGGCTGACTTACCCGCAGGTGTTCCCGCTCATCTCGAAGATCGCCAACCTCGGCAACGTGGTCATCCCCGACATGTGGAACGTCAGCGCGGCCCTGTTTATCATTTTGTTTGCGCTGATCTCGCTGCTGCTCTTCTACCTCATCGACCGGGTGGGGATGAAGCGGACGGAGAAAGGCGATTGAGGCATGGTGCAACCATGACGGATACGATCTCCAGAAGAGAATTTATCAAGCTGGGCGGCGCGGCCGCGGCCGGGCTGGCCGCTGGAAAGCTGGTCCCGCCGCGGGTCGCCCAGGCCGCCTTCCAGGCCGGGCTGGTCAACGCCCAGGGCGACGGGTACATCCCCAGCACTTGCGAGATGTGCGTCTGGCGCTGCGGGCTGATCGCCAAGGTGCGCGGCGGGCGGGTGGTCAAGCTGGACGGCAACCCGCAGCACCCGCACTCGCGCGGCCGCCTGTGCGGGCGCGGCCAGTCGGGCCTCATGAACACCTACGACCCCGACCGGGTGCTCACCCCGCTCATCCGCGCCGGCAAGCGCGGCGAGGGGCTCTTCCGCAAGGCCTCCTGGGACGAAGCCCTGGATCTGACCGCAGCCAAGATGCTCGAAATCAAGGAAAAATACGGGCCCGAAGCGATGGTCTTCTCCTCCACCCACAACCTGAGCCAGGTGCAGTTCGAAAACCTGCTCTACGCGTTCGGCTCGCCAAACTACGGCACGCAGCGCAGCCTGTGCTTCAACGCCATGATCGCCGCCTTCCTGCTTACCTACGGCATCGAAGAGCCTGATCGAAACTACGACAACGTGGAGTTCATCTTGATGGTGGGGCGGAACATGATGGAAGCCATCTCCACCTCTGAGACGGGTCAGCTCACCGAAGCGCTGCAGCGCGGCGCCAAGCTGGTCTACCTGGACCCGCGCTTTACCAAAACCGCCGCCAAGGCCACCGAGTGGATCCCCATCCGCCCCGGCGCCGACTCGGCGTTCCTGCTGGCGATGATCCACGTCATGGTGACCAACGAACTGGTGGACTGCGATTTCGTCAAGAAGTACGTCGTGGGGTGCGACGGCATCAAAGAAGCCATGCAGAGCTACACCCCTGTGTGGGCCGAGGGGATCACCGGCGTGCCGTCGGCCACCATTGAGCGCATCGCCCGCGAATACGCGGCCGCCAAACACAACGCCCTGGCGCACCCCGGCTGGCGCACCTCCAACTTTGTCAACTCCTTCCAGACCGAGCGCGCCATCGCCACGCTCAATGCGCTGAGCGGCAACGTCTTCACCGAGGGCGGGTGCCTCTCCACCGATGTCTCCGGCGAGAGCGCCGGTTTGGGCGCCCCGCCGCAG
>JADYYC010000281.1 GCA_020853835.1 Anaerolineales bacterium | reverse complement strand
CGCGCCATGAAGCGCACGCACGCCTGGGCAGAGCGCTGCCTGCGTGCCAAAACCCGCCGCGATCAGGCGCTGTTTGGCATCGTTCAGGGTGGGGTCTTCCCCGATCTGCGCCGCGAGTCCGCGACCTTTATTAGCAGCTTAAACTTCGAAGGGCACGCCATCGGCGGGCTGTCGGTTGGGGAAACCAAAGCCGAGATGCACGCCATGTTGGAAGTCGTGGACGAAGTCCTGCCGACGCAGAAGCCGCGCTATTTAATGGGCGTCGGCACGCCGCAAGACCTGATCAACGGCGTGCTGCGCGGGGTCGATATTTTCGATTGCGTCCTGCCCACCCGGCTGGCGCGGCACCACGCAGCCATGATGCGCACCGGGCGGTTGAACTTGATGAACGCGGGGTTTGCGCGCGATCCGAACCCGATCGACGACCAATGCGCCTGCTACACCTGCCGCCAGTTCAGCCGGGCATATCTGCGCCACTTGATCGTGGCGCGCGAGATCCTGGCTGGGACGCTGCTCTCAATCCACAACCTGTTCACGCTGGTCAACCTCGCCAAAGAAATCCGGCAGGCCATCTCGGTCGGTATTTTCGATCAATTTGCCGCGGATTACCTGAGCCGGTTAGAAGACCCAGAGAACAACGATGGCGCGGGGCTATCGCGCGAGGCGGATTAAGCGCGGGCGGCATAAAAATCCAATCCACCTGACACACGATCGAAGGCTATGACAATACTCCAAGCGATTATCCTCGGCATCATCCAGGGCCTGACAGAGTTCCTCCCGATCTCCAGCTCCGCCCACCTGGTGCTCACCCCTTATCTTTTAGGCTGGAACATCCCGGCCGAGCAAGCGTTCATTTTCGATGTGCTGGTACAGTTCGCCAGTTTGTTTGCGGTGATCGCGTATTTCTGGCAGGACCTGCTCACGATCGGACGTTCGATGGTCCAGGGCTTGCTTAAAAGAGAGCCGTTTCATGACCCTCAGGCGCGCCTGGGCTGGATGCTGGTGCTGGCGACCTTGCCTGCCGGCGTGATCGGCATCGCAATAAAAAGCCTGGTTGAATTGGCCTTCGCCAGCCCGCAGATGACTGCGATATTTCTTTTTGTAACCGCGGCTCTGCTCATCCTGGCGGAACGGATTGGGCGGAGAAACAGGGAGATCGAAGAGGCGGGGTGGAAAGAAGCGCTGTTCATCGGGTTTGCCCAGGCGCTGGCGATCTTCCCGGGGATTTCCCGCTCCGGCGCGACGATCACCGGGGGCATGCTGCGCGACCTTAAGCGCCCGGCCGCGGCGCGTTTTGCCTTCCTGATGGCTATCCCGATCATGCTGGCAGCCGGTCTGGCAGCCAGCTATGATTTGCTGCAAACTCCCAATTTCACGGACCTGCTGGGGGCTTTCCTGCCCGGGATCGTCGCCTCTGCCATCGTCAGCTATCTTTCGATCCGCTGGCTGCTGGGCTACCTCATCCGGCACCCCATATCGATATTTGCGATCTATTGCGTTTTTTTGGGGACAACCACACTGCTCGTAAGCGCGCTGCGCTGAGTTGGCTCAGCCCAACAACACGACTTCGATGTGTTGGTTCAACAATTGAGGCGGGTCGTCCAGCGACGCCCGGTGTATCTGCCCCAGCGTGTATGCGCCCATCACGGGGATATTGTCTCCCAGGACGGAGCGCAGCGCCTGGACTTCAAATGCAGGCTCTAAATCGAGCAGCGCGGCCCAGGCCGCATCCACGAACAGCAGCGCAAGCCGGGGCGTCACGCCGTTCATCCCTGCCAGGGCCTGGCTTGCCGCCTGGCGCACCGCCGTTGCGCACCTATCCTGGGTGCCGATCATCAAGTAAGCATAAGAGCCTTCCTCCAGCGGGACATTCATGCGCAGGCTGCCGTCGGCTTCAATGCGGATCGGGGCATGAATGCTGTACTGCCCATCGCCTCCCGACCCGAGCGGATAGAGCCGCACCAGATCGTTCAACGGAGGATAGACCCAGTTGCGGGCGGCATTGCCAAAGTAGCGCGCGTAGACCTCGTTTGGCGGCTGACCATCCAGGGTGCGCACCCAGGGGCCCTGCACCCGCGTCACACGCGTCAGCGCGCCGGCGGGCTGCCAGCCATGCCCAACCCCTGCGCCAATCGTAACTTCGCCCCCCAGAATCGCGCAGGCCAGCCCCCCGCTGCCAGACCGCCTGCCCGCCGATTGATACGTCTTTCCCGAGCTCAACTCCCCGCCCGTCAGGCAGCCCGAAACCGCGAGGCGCAGCCCGCTCAGCTCCTGAACCAAGACATGGGCGTCTGTACCCATCCCGTCCCCGGCCACGAGCAGGGTCTCCGTGTCTGGCTGGGGTTGGAGGTCTTCCAGCATTTTGGCGACACATTTGCGGCTGTCGCGATGAAAATCGGGCCACCATCCCACCCTGGCGTTCAACCCAGAACCTGAAAGCAGCCCGACAAGCACCGATTTCTGACTGCGACCCGACGGCCCGATTTCCGCGGAGGACGACAAGCCGACCAAGGGGACTTCGCCGGTCACCTCCAGCACGCCGGCCAACACCTCGTCAAGCGGAAATGTGGACGAACTGACCACCCACCCAAAGGAGGCCGGCGCCCGGCCCAACCGGTCGACCGCCTGGCGCGCAGCCTGCTCCCCCGCCAGTGGGGCGGTCATTTCCCAGGATTGCCCGGTCACGGCTTTTGCAATCATCAAACCCTCATCTCTTTACTGGGTTTCGGCCACTGGAACGGTGAAGTGAAACGTCGTTCCCCTTCCGGCCTGGCTTTCGAACCAGATGCGCCCCCCCTGCATCTCCACCAGGCTGCGCGTGATGGCCAGACCCAGTCCGGTACCGGCGGCCATTTCTTTCGACTCATCGGTGCGAAAATACTGCTGGAAGATCTTGCGCTGGTCCTCTTCGTTGATCCCGATGCCGCTATCTTCCACCCACAGGTGGATCATCTCAAACGCCCCCGGCTCATTTTCAGGCAGATTGGAGCGCTCCGCGCCGATCACGATCTTCCCATTCTCAGGGGTGTACTTCAGGGCATTGCTGACCAGGTTCGTGGCGATTTGCGCCAGCCGGGCCGGGTCTGCCCAGACAAGCGGCAGGTCATCCTGAATCTGAAGGATGAGCTGTTGGTTCTTCTCCTCGATCTGGCGCGTAAAGGAACGGATGACCTCATCCAACACGTCCGTGACCAGCAGCGCCTGATAATCCAGGCGCATGTTACCGACCTGGATCTTGGTCAGGTCATTCAGATCGCTGACGATCGTGTTCATGCGATCCACATTCGAACGCACCGTTGTAAGAAAGCTGGATTGCATTTCATTTACTGGCCCAGCCATTCCAGCCGCCACAAGCTCTGTGTAGCCCTTGATGGAAGCCATCGGGTTTTTAAGCTCGTGGGCGACAAATGAGACAAATTGGGACTTGGCCAGGTTCGCCAGGTTAACCTCTTCGTAAAGCCGGGCGTTGGCGATGGCAATCGCCGCGTGGTCGCTCAAGCGCATCATAAAACTGGTCTTTTCATCGAGCGCGGTTTCGGGCTTGCGGCTCTCCAACAGCAAAACACCGATCGTCTCCGCTTCGCGGCGGATTGGCACGGCAATCTGCGCCGACCCATTCTGAAGAAGCGTCGATCCGTCAGCCTGGTCGACCGGCGAGGCCTGAAAACGCGGCGCGCCGGTCTCTAACACGGTTTTGAACGCCGGCAGGTCAACCGGTAAAGTGGGGTTTTCGCCATTTTGCGAGGGCTGCGATGCTTGCAGCTCGTCCGTGTATCCCTGGGCAGCCATCACCCGCAAATTGCCCTCGTTCACGATCCCGACCAGCCCCGCATCCATCCGAGACTGGCGCATGGCCCAGTCGAGGGTGATGCGCATGGCCCGCTCGATATCCAGGCTGGCGTTCAGCTCGCGGTCGATGCGCTGCATGACCGAGAGCTCTTCGACGCGGGCAGCCAGCGCCTGGTCGGTCATGGTGTACAGCCGGGCGTTTTCCATCGCGATGGTTGCCTGGCTGGCATAGGCGGTCAACAATTCCTGATCGGCGCTGGTAAACGGGGCGCCGTTGGTTTTGTTGATCACTTCGATCACGCCGATCACCCGATCATGCAGGCGCATGGGCACGACCAAAAGATCCTGAGTGTCGAAGCCGGTCTGCTGGTCGGTTTGATTGAACCAATCCATGCGGCGCTTGGCGTCGTTGGCAATGATGGCCTGCCCCGACTGGGCGCACTCGCCAACCAGACCCGTCCCCGGCGGGAGGCGCTTCCCCATCAGGTCGGCGGCGACAGGCCCAATGACGACTTCGAAAATCAGTTCGTCCGTCTCGGGGTCTACCAGGAAGAGGCTGCCTGCTTCGCAGTTTAAGATATCGGTTGCGCTGTCCAAAATCTGCTTGAGCAGAGGTTTGATCTCCAGCGTCGAGGTCAGGCTGAGGGCGACCTCGTTCAACGTCGCCAGTTGGAGGGCGCGCCGCTCGGACTCTTCAAGCGAGCGCGCTTTGACAATTGCCCCCGAAGCCTGGTCTGCAATCGCCTGCAACAGGCCGCGCTGCTCCTCGGTGTAAATCACGGCCGGGTCACGGCTGGCAATGCTCAAGACGCCGATCGTGTCCGAGCCGGCGTTGAGGGGGACGCCCATCCAGGCATAGATGCCTTGCGTCGCCGGCAACAGGCCGCGCTGGCGGCACTCGCGCTCGTAATCATCCGTCACGAGCCAGCGCTGGCTAGTTACCACCTCATTTTCAAGCCCCTGCCCAAGCGGGATGAGCAGGTTCTCTTTCTCATTCAGGCGCTCGTCATCTTCGAGGAAAAAGGCGTGCGAAAGGATCCCGGTATCATGATCGACGAGGGTGATCTTGAAATCTCGGGCTGGCAGCACCTGGTTGGTCTGAGCCGAAATCAACTCGAGGATGTCGTCAAAAGTCACCGTAAAGCTTACGCCCTGGGCGACGCGCGTCAACACGTTGAGCTCGCGCACGCGGCGCTCCAGATCCGCCACCACCTGGGCGCGCTCGACGGCCAGCGCGGCCTGGTCGCTCAACGTTTCGAGCAGGCGCAGATCACGGCTGGTGAAAGGCTCGCCCGATTTCCGCCCGCCCAGCGCCAGCCAACCGATAAGCTGGTTTCGCCCGAGCATGGGGGTGAACAGCGCCGCGCTGATCAAGCGCAGGCGGGCTTGCTCAGCTTGCAGCATCTCAGGGAGCTCCCCGACGTCGGAGAAGAACAACGACTCACGCCGGCGCAGCAAGGTTTGAACCAGCGCGCTGTTCACCGGAAAACGAACATCGCTTGTAGGATGCCCATCAGCGCCCGCCATGGCGATGTAATGACCGCTCAGGGGATCATAGACGAACACGTGCAGATACTCCGGAGCCAGGGCGTCATCGACGTACCTGCGCAGCACCGCGACGATCTCGCTCATTTCCATCGCATTGGTGAGCTCGCGGCCAAAGGATTGCAGCAACTCCCGGAAAACGAGCTGGCCCTTGAAAAAGAACCGGTCCACCGCGCCCTGCAAGTAGTTGCGCAGCGGGTTAAGCCCAATAGCCACAATCAGCACCATCAGGCCGACGAGCAACGGGTTGGTGGGCTGCAGCGCCTGCCCAAGCAAAATGTTCGCCCCGCCCACCAGAAGCGCGTACCCTGCCATCGCCAGGCCGCCCAGCAGCGAATAAAGCACGACCTGACCCAGGAAGTAATCCGTGCTCAACAAACGATAGCGGATGATCGCATAGGCTGACAACACCGGGAAAAACACCAGCGGGATGAAAAGCAGCGGGGTGAATTGCAGGCCGGGGATAACGGGTGAAACTGCAAGCCAGAGGCCAATCGGAATAAAGGAAATAAACGCCCCCCAAAGAACCAGGCGGGCCTGTTCCCGAACAACCGGGGAAGTCGACCTCAGGCGGCGGTAGAGCGTCATCACCACAAAGAGCGCCACCGAGACCGCCAGGAACATGACGATGAACCGCCAGGCCGAAACACCTACTAGAACAGTCCCCACCGCCAGGCTGAGTAAAATTGCCAGGACGTAGCCGATCCAGCCCAGGAATGGAAAACGCACCACCTGGCGGATGCTCTCTGGAAACAACAATGCCAGATTGATCAGCGCGCCGCCGGCCATTGCCAGCGCAATGATCCAGGGCGCAAACAACGACTGGTTCAGGAAGGGGTCAAGCGAGATGGCAAGCGCGACCCCGGCCGAGCTGGCGAAAATTGCGTATGCCCGGCCAGCGGGGTCGAACCGTCTCACCCCAAAGACGTACATCGCGCACACGAGATACACCAGGCCGACCAGGTATGGAATGGCGAAATAATTCAATTGGGGGTTTAGGAAGGCGCCGGGAGCTTGAATGTACAGGAGCGGGGAGACAACGAAAACAACCAGGGCAGCGAGCAAATACAGCAGCGTAAGCGCCGGCATCAGTCTGGTTTGAAGAAGCCTTGCTGTAGAAGCCAAACTCGAATCAGGAGTTGAAAACATAGCCTCATCTATTTTATTCCGAAACCGGCTTTTATCAGTTATCAGACCTGAAAGCCTGGCGGTCGCCAAAACGCATCAGGTAATCTTCAACCGCGAACTGGTGTCCAACATCGCGTTGGGCGCGCTCCGAAAGAAACCACTTATGTTCGAGCACCTCGCAGTAAAGTTCGGCCGCGGTCAGGTCCTCCTGGATCAGGGGTTGCAGCCGCTCGACGACGGGATTATAGAAATTCTCCAACCAGTGATACGCTGCCACGCCGAGGGGCGTGCTGCGCTGGCTGGTCTGCGAAAGGGTCGCCCGCAATTCTTGAATCTCGTTCATCATTTTGCGCGCCTGCATCTCTTCCGCGTCCAGGGCGGTCAGGTTATTGAGCTGGTCGCGGTGGAAACTACGGTCTGTGACCACGACGCGCAGGCGCAGCCGGCTGCCGTTTTCCAGGGCAGAAAGCTCGACGTTGCCCACCGAGAAGCCCATGTCGTTCAATATGCGAATGCGCTCTTGAATGCGGTAGTGTTCGTTTGCGCCGATGATGTCTTCTCGGGTGACCTCCTCCCAAAGCTGCTGGTAGCGCCGCTGGATGTGGTGCCCCGCGCCCGAAACAGGTATGTGCGTGTCGACCAGAAGCCCCGAGGCCTGCAGGTCGGCAAGCTCGATTTCCAGGTTTTCGGTCATGATCTGCAAGTCGTGAAAGCGCAGCGCGGGAGAAAAGTAGCCTTCATGGAACTCGCTGGTCTCGGCGTCGACGAGATAGGCCTGGAGGGCGCCCGCATCCCGGCGGAAAAGCGTGTTGGAGAGCGAACAATCTCCCCAAAAGAAACCGCTGAGGTGGAGCCGCACCAGCAACCCTGCGATTGCATCCAGAAGATGTATGCGGTAGCGCACAAAGCCCTGGCTCATAAAAAGCAGGCGGTAGGGGAGAGAATTTTCCAGATAATGCGTGATCAGGACGCTGTGCTGCCCGCTTTGAGTCTCGGTGATGGCATGACCGATCGGAAGGACCACGGGGAGATGGGCTTCGATCGCCAGGGCAAGATGATCAAATTCCTGCTCGGCAACGCCCGGGCGCATTTCCTTCAGCGCAAAGATCTCGCCGGAATAATTGACAAACAGGACGGTATGGCGCGAGAGGCCGCGCGGCAATTCTTCCAGCCTGGAGCAGCGCCCCTGCCATTCGGAAAGGGGCATGTCCCAGGGCAGGTCGAGAAAATCTGGGGCGCCAGGGCGCAGGGTGATCTCGATGGGGTAAGCCATTTGAGATTCAATTTTACCCGATATAAGGCTCAGTATCGTCAACCAGGCTGCGCGCCTGTTCGACGTAAGCAAGGCTCTGGTGCCTGAAATAGGTGTTGTACAGCGCGGCGTAATGACCCTTCTGCGCCAGCAGGCCCTCGTGGTTTCCCTCTTCGATAATCTTGCCATCTTCGAGCACGATGATCCGGTCGGCGGCCTTTACCGTGGAGAGCCGGTGCGCGATCAGAATGCTGGTTGTGTCTGCCAGGATCAGGTTGAGCGCCTGCTGGATCTGCCATTCGGTGAACGGGTCAATGCTGGCGGTCGCTTCATCCAGGATGAAAATCGCCGGGCGCTGGATCAGGACGCGCATCAGAGAGACGAGCTGGCGCTGACCCATCGAAAGCCGGCCGCCGCGCTCACCCACCTCGGTTTCCAAACCTTGAACGAGAGAGTCCAGCCATTCGCCGTTTCCGATCTGGCGCGCGATGCGCTGGATCTCACGATAAGTTTGCTCATCCGGGCAGGCATAGCAGATGTTTTCCGCCACCGTACCCGCAAACAAGAACGGCACCTGTGAGACGATCCCAAGTTGCGAGCGGTAATGATTCAGGTCGAACGTGCGAATATCCATGCCATCGATCAAAATCCGCCCCTGTTGAAACTCGTAAAAACGCGCGATAAGCTTGGCAATCGAGGATTTCCCCGCGCCGGTGTGACCGACGAGGGCAATGGTCTCGCCCGGCTGGATGGACAGGTTGAAATCGCACAGAACCGGCGCCTTGTCAGCATAGCTGAACCAGACATGCTCGAAGCGAATGGCCCCTGTCAACACGGGAGGGATGCGCTGGTCGATCTGGATCACCTGCGGGTCGGCGTCGATCAAGGCGAATATGCGCTCGGAGGCTGAAAGGCCCTGTTGAACCTGCGTCCAAAAAGCCGAGAGGTTTTGCACGGGAAAGAAGAAACGGTCCAGGCTCTGAATAAACAGAAACCATGCCCCGGCAGTCACGATCCCCTGCACCGCGCTGAGGCCGCCCACATAGACGAGTATAGCGGTGGCGATCCCGCCCAGAGCGTTCAGCACCGGGAACACCATGGAGAGCACCAGCCCCCGCCTCACATTGACCTGGTATGACTGTAAGTTGGCGGCGTTGAATTCCTCGAAGATCGAGGCCTCCTGCCGGAAATTCTTGGCAACCGCGATCCCGCTCACAGTCTCTTTGATCGTGGCATTGACGTTCGCCATGGCGCGCATCCCTTTGCGCGTCACCTGGCGGGCAAGGTTACGGAACCCGACTGCCGCCAAAAACACGAACGGCAGCACCGCCAGCAGCAGCAGCGTCAACCGCCACTCGACCGTAAACAGGATCGCCCCGAGGATAATCGACTGGATGATCTGAGAGAACAAATCGGTCACCAGCATCACCATCTG
>JADYYC010000280.1 GCA_020853835.1 Anaerolineales bacterium | reverse complement strand
TGCTGAACACAATGTCCTGCGCTGCCAGACTCGAGAGCGCCCCAACTGCATTGGCTTCCTGTCCCAGATAAGTGTGTGTGGTGCCAAAGAACACCCCTTTGGGGAAATTTTCGATCACCGTCTCCTCAAAACGGCGGATCAGGTAGAGCGTGCGGTAAAGGGCGTCGTTGTTGCTCGTAGACATGCGCGTTTACTCTTTTTCTGATAGTGGCGGCTGGGCCGGCGGTGCCCCCATAAACTCTTCCGCAGTGGCATACCCCGGCTGGCTGATCCCTTCCCGCCTGGCGGTTTTCACCAGCGTTGCCGCCAGGATGCGAAGGTCCAGCCCAATCGACCAGTGATCCACGTACCAGACATCCAGGCGGAACTTCTCTTCCCAGGTCAAGGCATTGCGCCCGTGGATTTGAGCCCAGCCGGTGATTCCAGGCAAGACTTCGTGCCGGCGCGCCTGTTCGGGCGAGTAGCGCTCTATGTACTGCATCAGGAGCGGGCGAGGCCCCACCAGGCTCATCTCTCCTTTGAGGACGTTGAACAACTCCGGAAGCTCGTCCAGGCTGGCGCTGCGCATGAAGCGCCCGAATTTGGTCAGGCGCAGCTCGTCCGCAAGCAGGTTTCCCTCCTGATCATACAGGTCTGCCATAGAGCGGAATTTATAGATCCAGAAGGGCTTGCCGCGGTAGCCGGGTCGCCGCTGTTTGAAAAGGACCGGCGAGCCGATTTTGAAGCGCACCAGGATCGCCAGAATGACCAGCAGCGGCGAGGTCAGGAGCAGACCGGTTAATGTCAGCAGCAGGTCGAAGATTCTCTTGGTGAGAGGCATGCCTGGAGGGAACATCGCGTTTACAACAGCGCTCCCTCTGGTACGGGTTCATCTCGTTTGAGCTGTTCCAGGATTTCGATCAGGTCGGCGATCCAATCCGGCTGGTGCGCGGTCGGCAGCCATACCGCCGTCTTACCCACCCGGGCCGGCGCAGCCAGGGGCGGTAAGTCCTCCGGCACATTTCCGGATGGGAAGCGCAGCACGATCTGACCGTTTTCCACCGTTATCGAAGATAACCCGGCGCGTTCGGCGAGCAGCTTGATCCTGAATTGAGTGAAGAGGTTCTGCACCGCTTCTGGCACGGGCCCGAAACGGTCGGCGAGCTCTTCTGCCATTGCATCTAACTCGGCGCGCGTGCGCAGGTTCGCCATGCGGCGGTAAAGGCCCAGGCGGACCTTTTTATCTGCGACGTAGTCGGCGGGTATCGCCGCCGGGAGCGGCAGTTCGACGTTGACCGGGCTCATCTGGAGCCGGTGAACGACCGGCGGGAGCGCCTCCGGAAGCCCCTGCTCCTTGCGCAACTGCTGCACCGCCTGGGATAACAGGTTCGTGTACAGGTGAAAACCAACCGCCGCGATGTGACCGTGCTGGCGGCTGCCCAGGATGTCGCCGGTCCCGCGGATTTCCAGATCGCGCATGGCGATCGAATAACCTGCCCCAAGCTGGGTGTTCTCGGCAATGGTCTCCAGGCGTTGGCGTCCGTCATACGTGGGGGATTTGCGGTTGTGGCGGAAGAAATAGGCATACGCGCGCTGCGCCCCACGCCCGACCCGCCCGCGCAGTTGGTAGAGCTGCGCCAGGCCGAAGGTATCCGCGCGGTCGACGATGAGCGTGTTGGCGTTGGGGATATCCAGCCCCGATTCGATGATCGAGGTGGAGAGCAGCACGTCGATCTCGGCTTTGGTGAAAGCTTCCATGCGTCCGGCCAGTTCGGTTTCGTTCATCTGACCATGAGCTATCGCAATGCGCGCCTCGGGTACGAGCTGTGTCAAATGGGTGAGCATCGCCCCGATCGTTTGAACCCGGTTGTGCACAAAGAAGACCTGTCCGCCGCGCTCCATCTCGCGCAGGATCGCCTGTTTCACGAGCCTGGGCGAGTACGGGCCAACGTGCGTCACGATCGGCAGGCGCTCTTCCGGCGGGGTGTTGATGGTGGAGATATCCCGCACGCCGCTCAATGCCATGTAAAGCGTTCTGGGGATGGGCGTGGCGGTCAGCGTGAGCACGTCGACCTCGGTGCGCATTTTCTTGAGCTGTTCTTTGTGAGTCACCCCAAAGCGCTGTTCCTCGTCGATGATCAACAGTCCGAGATCTTTGAACTGCACGTCGGAGGATAACATGCGGTGGGTGCCGATCACGATGTCGATTTTCCCCTGCGCCAGGTCTTTGACGATCTGCTGCTGGCGCTGAGGCGAGCGAAAACGCGAGAGCATCTCGACCGACACGGGAAAGGCCGCCAGGCGCTCGGTGAACGTCTGGTAATGTTGCTGCGCCAGCACGGTTGTAGGCACCAGAATTGCGACCTGGCGGCTGTCCATGACGGCTTTGAATGCCGCACGCAGAGCCACTTCGGTCTTTCCATAGCCAACATCCCCGCAGATCAGCCGGTCCATAGGCCGGGGCGCTTCCATATCCCGCTTTACCTCGGCCAATACCCGCATCTGGTCATCCGTCTCGATGTACGGGAAACTGGCCTCCAACTCCTGCTGCCAGCTCGAATCGGGCCCGAAGCGATGACCTTCGACGATGCTCCGTTTGGCGTAGAGTTCGAGCAGGTCTTCGGCCACTTCTTGCACCGCCTCTTTTACGTTGGCTTTCACGCCCCGCCACTCCTGGCTTCCCAGGCGCGCCAGCGCGGGTGGGCGGTTGTCCGGCCCGACATAGCGGGTGAGCCGGTCGGACTGATGCACCGGGACGAACAATTGGGCTTCGTCCGCAAACTCGACGCTCAGGTATTCGCGCTCGACGCCTTCCACGCTGCGACGGACAAGCCCCGCGTAACGTCCGATCCCGTGATCCACGTGAACAACGTAATCGTCGATCTGCAGATCCGCAAAGCCCGTTTCTGGCGCTTCAGCAAAGCGCTTCGGGCGGCGGCGCGGTTCGGGCCGGCGCCAGCCGAATACTTCTCCATCGGTGAGGAGGTGAATGACCTGTCCGTCGCCGGCGTAAAAATCCCAGCCATCCGACAGGCTGCCTTCGATAAAAACGGGAAGTGTTTTCCCATCCTTCGGCAGGGGCTGTTCATTCCACAATTCCTGCAAGCGCCGGTACTGACGGGATATGATGACCAGTTGCTCCCCCTTTTGGAAGCGGGCGGTCAGATACTCGAGGAATGATTTCAGCCTGCCCGAGAAGCGCGGCCCGGTCTGGAAGCGGCTTGACAGGGCGGTTACGCTTATCGCTTCACCCCGCGCTTCGCCGTTCTGCAAGGGGCCCGGTCCCAGGTTGACCTGGCGGTAGGCCGCGCTCATCTCGGCGATTTCTTCCTGGGTGAGATAGGGGACGGGAAAATCTGCCGGCAGCGTCCCCTCATCGATCGAATCCTGCCGCAGCTCCAGCGCCTGCGCTTCGATGTCCGAAATGGCGTCTTGCACAGCCTGCCCGTTATCTAGCAAAATCAAGGATTGAGGCGGCAGATATTCGATCAGGCTGGCCGGCGTCCGGTGAAACACGGGGATCATGAACTCGTTCAACTCAAAGTTCGGGTCTGGCGGCTCGAAATCCGGAGGGATCAGGTATTCGCGTGCGGGGGTGATTAGCAGGCGCGAGGGCGCAGTTTCGTCTTGAGGAGGGGTGGTCCTCTGAGTGGAAGGATCGAATGACCGCATGGTGTCGATCTCGTCGCCGAAAAACTCCACCCGCAGCGGGAGCGGCGTTGAAGAGGGCCAGATGTCCAGGATGCCGCCGCGCCGGGCAAACTGGCCTGGAGCGATCACGATGTTCGCAGGCTCATAACCGAGCCTGACGCACAACTTTGCCAGCTCGCCGAGCTGCAAGGTTTGACCGGTCTTGAGCGTTTGGGCGGCTTTCAGGAAATTACGGCGCGGCAAAGTGCGCGTCATCAGGGCCCGGATCGGGGCGATCAGAACCGGCGGGCGTTCGGGCTTGGCGGAGGCCGGGATGTGGTAGGAGGCCAGGGTCGTCAAAGCGGTAAGGCGCTCCCGGCGCGTGTTCTCGCCCCAGGCTGCATTTTCGTAAAACAAGGGGTTCGGCTCGGGGAACAACAGGCGCGGCGCATCCGGCAGCCAGAACTCCAGCTCTTCAAGAATGGAGAGGGCCCGGTCGGTGCGGTCGGTGATCAACAGGAATGGCTGCTGGTAGGCCTGGTACAGCGCTGCCAGCACCGGCAGGCGGGCGGCGCGCTGCAAGCCCAGCGACAGTTGCGATTCGCCGGCCTGGATGGCGTCGATGACGGGCTGGCTGGAGCGGAGAATGGTTTGAATAATCGCGGGCAACGGCGAGGGTTGGTTCATTGGGCTTCGACTTCGCCATTAAAACGATTCATCGAGGTTTCCAGGCCGTCTTGCAGAAAGGTCAGGATCGCCTCGACGCAGGTATCCAGGGTGGCGTCAAGGGCTTTTTTGTCCGAGGCGAAAAAACTGTTCAAGACGTGATCCGCTGCGCTTCCGCGGCTCTGGGGACGTCCAACCCCGATCCGCAGGCGCGGAAATTCCTGGGACCCGACCTTATCGATGATCGATTTTACGCCCTTGTGCCCGGCGGACCCGCCGCCCGGTCGCAGGCGCAGCACCCCAAAAGGCAAATCGATTTCATCATAGGCGACCATCAGCCCATCGAGCGGCACTTTGTAATAGCGCACAAGCGCCCCGATCGCCTGCCCCGAAAGGTTCATGTAGGTTTGGGGCTTAGCCAGCAGGATGCGCTGGCCTGCATATTCCGTTTTCACGACGAGCGCCTTGTGTTCGTAGCGCGAGAATTTTACGCCCAACCGCTCAGCCAGGCGATCCAGCGTCATGAAGCCGACGTTGTGGCGAGTATTTCGATATTCTGCCCCCGGATTCCCTAAACCGGCAATTAAAAAGGGGGTTGCGTTTTCGTTTCCAAATTTCAAGAAGTTTTTCAACATCATCATTTACGTCTGAGTGTGCGAGCGGCCTGGTAGACCAGCCCGAGGGCGAACAAACCTACCACGGTGAGTATCCCCAGGCCTGCGCTTGACAGGACGCTTTCCCGGCTCACCGAAAGCGGATTGCCGCGCTCCAAAACCGGCTCAGGGGTGGGGGCTGGCGCGGTCGCCTGGACGGCAGCCGGCGCAGAAACCGTGGGGGTGCTGGTTGCCATCAGGGGCGTGGCGGTGGGGGGCGCCGGGGTATTGGTCTCTATGGGTGTATAGTTTCGGACGCGCAGGTTCTCCACGGTAACCGAACGCTGGCTTCCATCGAGAAAAGTGACCTGCAACCGCAGCTTGTAGTCTCCGTCGGTCAGCGTGCTTGTGTCCCACAGTACCAGCATCGTCCCCGTTACAGGCTGGAGCCCTTGATAGATCCAGAACCAGGTCTCGGTCGGGTCGTCCATATAGCCAAAGGTGAGCTCGACGCCCTGAAAATTGGCTATCGTGGTATCCACAACCACGGGGATGCTGCCTTGCAGCGCCTGTCCCTCCTTAGGGGAGATGATCTGGACCGCGCTGCCGGGCGTTTCGGTCGCCGAGAGAGTGGAAACCGGCCCCGGCGGAGTGGGTTCTTCCTGGCGCGCCCCGGTCATGAAGCCCGGCGTGGTTAGCGCCAGAATCGCGAATAGAAACAGGTTATGCAAGCGGAACATGACAATCGATTACTATATCATGGTCAGGCATCCGGGTCAACCAACTGTGTCGTGAAATTTTGTGAGGCTGTTTCTCGATGACCGCCCGACTTTGCCAGCCCATTGTAACCCCCTGTGATCGACGAAACGATTGACCTGTGCGAGAGGCAGGGGCATTTCAGTTACAGATCGATGGCCTCCACCCGCACCCAATCATAGGAGGATTCGTCAACGTCGGGGACGTTAAGGAATCCGATCTGCAGGCCGCGGCCGATCTGATAATTGTCTGCCCAAAGCTGTATTTCGGCGGGCCCGAACGGATGCATTTCAAGCTGCCCGATGCTGGTGTCATCGATCGCAAATTTGATGCGCTGAGTATCCGCGTTATGCCACGACCATTGCATGCTGTACGTGTGCCAGCTTGAGATGTCGAAATCGCTCACGGTCTGTTTGCCCTGGATCGAGAGGCCTAACGCAGTTTCTATGGCTAAGCCCCGAATGTAGGGGTCTGACGCTTCGCCCAGGTAGGAGAACCCAAAAGAGCGAAAGGGTTTAGCCATGATCCCTGTCTTGGGGTCAAATGTGTTCGCCTCTTCCACCCAGATGCCCGTAGAGCCGTGAAACCAGGCGTCGATTTTCATACGGCACTGGATGAGCACCGCTTGCCGGGGCGTGGGCATGAAATCGCGCATACCGATCACATAGGCGTTGTTGTATTTTTCTGCCGCTGCCACTCCCTTGCCCCACTTGGAACTCTTTTTTTCAAAATTCGGATCGTGTCTCACCCGCAATTTCAATGCGCTGTCCTCGACGAGGATATCTGCCGCCTCGCCGTGCGGAGCCGGCGCGACGCGGCTGGAGCCATTGATAAAGGCGATCTCCCAGATCGTCGTCCCTCCGGTGAAACCCTGTCTCGCAGGCAGGATGGTGTCGCCCTCCAGAAAATCGTCGAAAAAAAGCGAAGGGTTGGTGTGATGCTCTGCCAGCCGCCTCACCTCCGGCGCGCTGGCGCGATCTTTTCTATAATACAAACGGGCAAGGTTGAGGGCGATATTGTCAAGCAGCGGCGTCTTGGTGGTGGTTTTCTGCGTCATATGCGCTCCTCTGTTTTCGCTTTCTGCTAATTGGACGAACTGGAAGCCTGAACCTGGCGAGATCTCCAAAACCGGGGGCTTTGAAGCGAGCTATGTATCATGACTGATTGACGTCCGTTCGGGATCGCAGAGATCGTCATTGTGATGCCCACTTTTTGGGTTGGAGCAATCTCCTCGCTGGCTCATCCTGGAGACTGCTTCGGACACAAACAGCCCTTGTCCCGAATTCACGTTGATTATACTGTTATTTTGTTCGTGGTGCCGGCGCAGGGGATAAGGCGGCTGTCGCGGCGGGCGATTACATTTTTGTAACAATCTCTCCAGGCGGGTCAATTTATGGTAAACTCGCACCTGTAATAAACGATCCTTGATTAAAGAGGGAAAAACTTGTGACGCGCTCGAGAACCGACCTCATGGTTGCGCGCCTGCGGGAAATGCAGGCCGCTTCGCCAGACATTGAAGCCTCAGCAGTTGTTTCTGTGGACGGGTTGATCATGGCTTCCGCGCTGCCCGGCGATGTTGAAGAAGATCGGGTCTCGGCGATGTCGGCCGCGATGCTCAGCCTGGGCGAACGGATCGCCAGCGAGCTTGGGCGCGGCGGCCTTGAACAGGTCTACATTCGTGGGAACATGGGTTACGTGTTGGTGACAGCTGTTGGGGAGGAAGCGGTATTGACCGCGCTGGCGCGCGAGAACGCCAAGTTGGGCCTGGTTTTCCTGGAAATGCGGCGCGCCGCCGAACACCTGGCCAGGGTGGTCGGTTGATGAGAATAGGATATCGAAATAGTTGGGTGAATCAGGTGGGGAGCGCCTCGCTCTAAGGCCCTCCCCACTTCCTTTTTTACTTCCGGATGGAGGTTTGTAGATGGCTACGAAATACATTTTCTTTACGGGTGGGGTGGTCAGCTCGGTAGGCAAAGGCGTCACCGCGGCAGCGATCGGCCGCCTGTTGAAGGAGCGCGGCTTCTCCGTCGCGGCGCAGAAACTGGACCCCTATATCAATGTCGATCCGGGGACGATGAGCCCCTACCAACATGGCGAGGTGTACGTGCTGGATGACGGCGCCGAAACCGACCTCGACCTGGGACATTACGAGCGCTTCATCGATGTCAGCCTCAACCGGGTGTGCAATGTGACTACGGGCCAGGTCTACGCCGAAGTGATCAGCAAAGAGCGCCAGGGGGATTACCTCGGCGGCACGATCCAGGTCATTCCACATATCACGAATGAGATCAAGCGCCGCATCGGACTGGTCGCCAAGACGACCGGAGCAGAGATTGTACTGGTCGAGATCGGCGGCACAGTGGGCGATATCGAGTCGCTGCCTTTTCTCGAGGCGCTGCGCCAGATGCGGATCGACGTGGGGCGGGAGAACACCATTTACATCCACGTCACCTGGCTTCCGTACATCGGCGCCACGGCTGAACTCAAAACCAAGCCCACGCAGCACTCCGTGCGAG
>JADYYC010000279.1 GCA_020853835.1 Anaerolineales bacterium | reverse complement strand
CCGCCGCAGGCGTCCCGCCCCGGACGATGGGCTTTGGCCCGGTCCCGGCGACGCGCAAGGCGCTGGCTCGCGCCGGGCTGACGATCGAACAGATCGGGCTGGTCGAGGTCAACGAGGCTTTTGCGGTGCAGGCATTGGCGGTTATCGACGAGCTGGGGCTCGATCCTGAAAAAACGAACGTGAACGGCGGCGCCATCGCCCTGGGCCACCCGCTGGGCTGCTCAGGGGCGCGCATCCTGACCACTTTACTGCACGAGATGCGCCGCCGCGCTGACAGCCAGCCGCGCCCTTTCTACGGCCTGGCCACGCTCTGCGTAGGGGTCGGGCAAGGCGAGGCGACCATCGTGGAGTGGATCGGGTGAACCTTTCAGCGGCAGGATTCAACGTACTTTGTTTGACAGTTGAACGATTATTTGATATATTTTGGAAGCCTCGCTTCATGATCTCTTAATTTAAGGATTCGCAGCAGTATTATGGAACAGCCAATCGAGCAGCCTTCTCAACAGCCAGAATGGTTCGAGAATCTCATCGCCAATTACGATACCCCCACGCCTGAAGCCGGTCAGATCATTCAGGCGACCATCATCCGCAAAGACCAGGACGGGATTTATATCGATCTCGGGTTAAAAAGAGAGACCCTCGTGCCCACCCGCGACCTCGAGCATCTCTCGGAAGAAGTCATCGCCAGCCTGGAGCCCGGCAGCCAGATACCGGTGATGATCGTCAACGCGCCGACCGAAAACCGCGAAATCGAAGTCTCGATCAGCCAGGGGTTGGAGGCTCAGGTCTGGGAGCAAGCCAAGAAAGATATGGAAGACGGCAAAATCCTGACGCTGGATGTGATCGATCACAACCGGGGCGGTTTGATCGTCAGCTACAACAAAATCCGCGGTTTTGTCCCATTTTCCCTTGTCCCAGAGCTGCACGGCGTGCGCAACCCCAAACGAGCTGAATCCATCAAAGCAGGGTTTGTCGGTAAGCCGATCGAGGTGAAAATCTCGGAGGTTGACCCGCAGCGCCGGCGGCTGATCCTTTCTGCCGAGAGCGCCCAACAAGAACAGCGCCAGAAGAAGCTGGAAGAGCTAAGAAAAGGCCAGGTGATCACCGGCCGGGTTGTCAAGGTGATCGATTTCGGCGCGTTTGTAGACCTGGGCGGGATCGATGGGTTGATCCACGTCTCTCAGCTTTCCTGGAAGAAAGTGAAGCACCCCAGCGAAGCCGTCAAGATCGGCGAGGAAATCGAGGTAAAGGTCATCGAGATCGATCGCGAGCGCCAGCGCGTCGGGCTGAGCCGTAAAGCGCTGCTCCCCGGCCCGTGGCAGACCCTGACGGACGAGCTCAAAGCCGGCGATTATGTAGAAGGCATCGTCACCCGGCTGGTGGATTTCGGCGCGTTTGCCAAGATCCCCCAGGGCGTCGAAGGCCTGATCCACACCAGCCAGATCGGTTATTCTTCGCACCAGAACCCGCAAAACGCCATCAAGCCTGGCGACCGGGTGCTCTTGAAAGTCCTGGACGTAAAGCCGGAGCGCAAACGGATCGCCCTGAGCATGCGCCAGGTGCCGATGGAACGCCAGATCGCCTGGGCAATGGAGAAAGCCGAAGAAACGACTGCCGCAGAAAAACCCATAGATCAGCCGGTTGAAGAAGCGGCTGTGGAAACCGCAGGAGAAGCTGCGCCGGAAGCCGTCGCAGAAACCGTGGAAGAAGCCACGGCGGAGGCCGTCGCGGAAGTCGTCCCCGAGGCGGCGGAAACCCCGCCATCCGATCAGACGACCGAAGCGCCCGCGCCCGAGCCCGACTCCGTTCCGGTGGAGCCGGTCCAGGAAAGCGCCCGCGCCGAGGATGCAGCCGCGGAGGGCGCCGCAGCCTTTCCGCTCATGGAAATTGCAGCCCAAACCTCGGCATTGCTGGTGAGCGAAGCGCCGGCTACGGACGCGCCAGTCCCCTCGCCCGCCGAAACGCAATCCGAACCCCCCAGCGCACAGCCCGCGGACGCGCCGGAAGAGGTTCACGAGCCAGAGACCGAGCTGTAAGAACCCGGTTCGAGTTCAGAGGAGACCCAGAGCGCTAACGCCTCGAGCAGATCACGTAAAAACACATTCTGAGGAGATGACCGGAAAGACCTTTCGAAAATATTAAGTCATTTTGCTAAAATACCCATAAACGCACATTTTTGTGGTATATTATAGCAAGTACTCGAGTACGGGGTCTTTTCAAAAACGATCACGAAGATAAGGGGACGGCTCCACAAACATGTGGACACTCATGGTTCGCTCACCTGGGGGAGAACCCAGACAGTATCAGATACATCCCGGCAGCAACACCATCGGTCGGATGGCAGGCAACGACATCGTCGTTTTAGACACCTCCGCCTCACGCTACCACGCCAGGATCGATCTGAACCCGCAAAACGACTCCCTGTTCCTGTTCGACCTGGACAGCACGAACGGGACTTTTTTGAACCGGGTCCAGGTGCGCGATCCGCAGAGCCTCAAGCACAACGACGTCATCCGCATCGGGCTGCACACGCTCGAGATCACCAACCAGCAAGAGCAAATCCAGAGCGAGAAGTTTCCCAAGCCGCATAACACCCACCAACTAACGCGCGAGCTGGTGCTTGAGTCGATCGACCAACACGGCATCCTGCTCTCTGAGGTCGCCTCCCGCCTGAACACCATCCTCGAGCTGGATTCGGCTTTGCAGGCGGTTTCGAACATGATGAAGACCGCGATGGGAGCCGACCGCTGCGAGGTCATCCTCAAGGAAAAGTTCGACCAGCTCACCCAGCTCGGGTTTGCGCGCTCGCTTGCCCAGCAGGCCATCCAGTCCCGCTCGGCGGTCGTAGTTCAAGACGCCCAGTCGGGCCCTACCCCGAGCAAAAGCGCGGCGCTGCTAAACATCTTCGCCGCGATGGTCGTCCCGGTCATGTCATCCGATGAGATGCTGGGCGTCATCTATGTCTACAAGAGCCGCCCCCGGGCGCGCCCGTTCTCACAGCGGGACCTGCAACTGGCGGTTGCCATCGGCAACCAGGCCGCGCTCACCATCCAGCGTATGCAATTGCTGGAGCGCGTCCGCAAGCAGGAGTTGATCTCCAGCCTGCTTCACCGCTTCCTTTCGCCCCAGGAAGCCGAATACATCATGGAGCAGTACAACACCTCGGGGACGCTGCCATCGCTGGACGAGCACAACATCACCATCATCGCGGCCGACATCTACAAATCCACCCAGCTTGCCGAGCGGCTCGGCTCGAAACGTTTTAGCAAGGTGCTTGAAAATTACTACCACACGATGACCGAGATCGTCTTCGACCATCATGGCATGCTCAACAAGTACATGGGCGATGGGCTGATGGCCGTTTTTGGCATGCCGCAGCAGCCCCCCAACCCCGAGGTACGCGCGGTCAGCGCTTCGATTGACATGCTCGACCGGCTGGATCATCTGAACCAGATCCTGGGCGAGCATATCACGATCGGGGTGGGGATCAACAGCGGGCTGGCGATGGCGGGATACGTCGGCACGCAAGACTACGTCGAGTTCACCGTCATCGGTTATCCGGTGAACATCGCCTGGGGGCTGGAATCGCTGGCGCGGCCCAACCGCATTTTGATTGGTCACCCGACCTACCAGTGCGTGAGCAGTAAATTCAAGATCAACCCGCTTGGGAACCTGGAGATCAAGACCCGCTCGGAGCCGATCCAGGCTTACGAGGTCCTGCGTTGAGGTTTCACAGCGTTCCTTCGCCAGCTTAGCTGGTTTTTCCCATCGCCGTCAGAAAATCCGCAAACAACCCGTAGGCCGTGGTGTGCGGCCCCGGATCCGCTTCCACCACCGAGAGCAGCCCCAGCACGTCAGTTTGGAATTGCACGATGCTGGTCGTGCCCGTTGCCCCGTAGAGCGGGGAGTCCGTCCCGACCAACTCCGGATGCACCCTGGCATGCACCCTCGCGCCGTCCTTCTCCAGCGAGCACACCAGCTTCCAGCGCTTGCCCTGCGCCTTTGCCTGCTGGACAGACTCCAGGCTGATCTCGCGGATGCCGGTCCGGTCGACCTGGGAGGGCTTGAGCGGGGTTTCCATCAACACCGTCGCCAGCGCGGAAACCTTGACCGCCGCATCCCAGCCGTCGATATCGCCGCTGGGGTCGGTCTCCGCAATGCCAATCTCCTGACAGTAGCGCACCGCGCTCTCAAAGCACGCGCCGTCTTCCATGCGCGTGAGGATCATGTTGGTCGTGGAGTTTAGCACGCCCTTGAAGGAGATGAGGTTTGCGCCCGGCAGCGCGCCCCTAAACAGCGAAAAAATGGGCGCCCCGTCCATTACCGTCGATTCGAACAAGAACCGCCGCCCAGCCTGGCGCGCGATGCCGCTCAGCTCTCGATAAGCGTGCACCACGGGGCCTTTGTTTGCTGTGATCGCGTGCATCCCGTGTTCGAGCGCCCATCTCAGGTGATCGACTGCCGGCTGACCCGTCTCATAGTTCACGGGAGAATTTTCGAACAAAACATCGCCCTGGGCTTTTGCGATGAAATCGCGCGCATCCCCGACGGCGATCCTCCCCAACTTCGAATAGTCGTCCGTCTCGAGCGCAAAGGCCAGATCGATGCCGTCAGGGTTGACCGCCTGCCCGTGGCGCCCGGTAGCAATCCCGGTCACCTTGAAGCCAAGCTGGAATTTATCCTTTAGCTCGCTCTCTTTTTTGAGCAAGAGCTTTGCCAGCGCCTTGCCAACGTTTCCAAAACCCAGAAATACCAGCCGGACTTCCTGCATGTCTCCTCCGTGAAAAACAAAATAGATTCAGACGAACGAATTAGATTTGCGGCCAGGGAAACGCGCGGCGGAAAGGATCCGGGCTCGGAAATACCCCGGCTTGCACCAACTCCTCCGCCCGCTGGATCATCGCCCGCACTTCGCCCTTGCTCAGATAATTCAAGAGCGGTTTTGCCGCCGCCGTGAGCTTGCCGTTCGAGTCGATCAGGCTGTTAGCGTAGCGCTCCAGGCCGGCGCAGAGATCAGCCGGGATCGGCTCGCCGACAAAATCCCAGATCACGGTGCGCAGCTTGTCTTCGACATGAAAACATACGCCGTGATCGATAAGCCAGAGCTTGCCAGCCTCGTCCTTCAGCACATGGCTCCCCTTGCGATCGGCGTTATTGATCAGGAGGTCAAAGAGGACCGCCGGTCGCAGCCTTTGCCGGTCTGCTGCATCGAAGTTAAAATAATGGTATTCCGGGTCGTGTTCGATATAAAGCTGCAGCGACCCTGCGCCAACCGGGCCGTCGCCCCGGTACACCGTTGGCGGCACCAAATCCCACCCCAGGCCCTGGCTGACCAGGTACGCGGCGGTCTCCCGGCGGGCAAGCGAGGCGGCGGGGAAGTCCCACAAAGGTCGCTCGCCCCGGCTCGGTTTGTACACCGCCATCAGTGTGCAGCTTTCGTAAGCCACCTGCGACAGGAAGGTATAGTTCGAGCCCCATAAAAACTCCCCTTTTAGCGAAAGCGAACCTTTTTCCAAAACAGTCAAGACATCAATGCTTGTGTCCATTCCGCTTTGGGCAAAAATGACCTGCGGGGTCCATCGGTTCGCCGCATTGGGGGCAGATCGGACGTCCCTGGGAAGCCACGTGCATTCCCCACTGACACATCGAACGGATCTGGCTGCGGGAGCACCAAAAACGCACCGCCCGAGATTGCTCGGGGTCTTCCCCCTCCCCGACGATCTCACGCGCAACCAGCACAACCAGGTCGGTTTCGACGTCGTATCCCAGGCCAAGCTCGCCGACCCGGAACAAAGGATCGACCGGGGGATTTATGTGCATGCGCTCTTCATCAAATTCGCCGCTGGCTTCAGCCAGATCGGGGTAACGCTGGTGTATTTCGGTCAGGAACTGTTCCAGCCCCACCGCCAGCGATTGAATCTGGATTTTCTCCACGATCAGCGTGATCGTCTTCGAGCCCTGCCAGCCTTGAATATAAAAAACCCGCTGGCCGGGTTGTCCAATAGCATCCGTTGTAATATGATCTACCGGTTGTAAATCGATTTCCTCAGCAGGCATGGCCTCTCCCT
>JADYYC010000278.1 GCA_020853835.1 Anaerolineales bacterium | reverse complement strand
GGGCAAAACCTGGTTTGGGAAAGCCCGCCGGAGTGGCAGGTGATGGATGCCGCGCTGGGCGACCCGAACGGGGATGGAAGAGCGGAGGTGGTGCTTGCCCTCTTGAAACCGGACGCGCAGGGTGAACTGAAAAGCCATCCATTTCTCATCGGCTATCGAGGCGGGATTTACCGCCAGGTGTGGGGCGGCTCGGCGGTGCATTTCCCGATTTTGGAGCTTGACCTGCTGGATGTCGATCAGGATGGAACCCCAGAGCTGGTCGTGCTGGAACAGCGTGCAGGCGATCAGACCGCGTTGACGCTTTGGAGGTGGCAGGGCTGGGTTTTTAGCCAGGTCTGGAGCTCGCCCGAGGCCAGGCTCCATAACCTCGAAACGATGTACGATCACGCGGGAATCCCACTGATCCGGATCGAGCGAGATTGGTAGATTCTTATCTTTGCCAGGCGGAATTGTCCTAAAATGAAGTCAGTTTAGGATAGCAGAGTTAGTCATTTGGAATCGATGGAGGGTGCGAAAAGATGGAGTCGATCACGATCCAACCGGGCCGGTTGACCGAGGATGACCTGCGCCTCGAGGTCGAAATTTGGGTTGGGGGAGAGAAGTGCGAGCTGTATTATCTCAGCGACGAGGCAAAATTGCAGCCATGTGCGGAGGCTCTTATCTCGGCGACGCTGCTGGCAGCGATGAAACAGAGGATCGGGGTTATCGAGATCGATTTGCCGGTTTCACCTGAATTTTTAGCCGGCATCGATCAGATCCAGGACGTTTTTCAGAGCTGGAAACCCAGCTATGGGCGGGTCGAAATCCGCCACGCTGGGCTGAAACAAACCGATCCAGGCGAAAAACAAACCGGGGTATTCTTCTCTGCCGGAGTGGACTCTTATTATGCTTTTCTCAGCCGGCGGGATCAAATCAATGCCTTGATCTACCTGGACGGCTTCGACATTCCGCTCGAAGATCGGGCGATGCGCCGTCGGATGCGGGAAAATCTGACTGAAATCAGCCGCCGGTTCGATATTCCCATCTATATCATCGAAACAAACGTACGTCAGTTTCAGGAGAAATTTGCGAACTGGGGGTTCTCTCACGGCAGCGCGATCGCCTCTGTTGGACATTTGCTGGCGGGCGAATTTTCGCACTTATTCCTGGCCTCGGGCGGATCTCCTGACCCTAATCGGCGTTACGGCGTACACGCGGAGCTGGATCCGCAATGGAGCTCGCCCCGAGTGCGCTTTGAGCACGATACCAACATAGATCGCATACAGAAAAGCCGGTTTATAAGCCAGTTCGAACCGGTGCACGACACTCTGCGAGTTTGCCTGCGCAGCCCAGTCCACGGCTTGAACTGCGGATATTGTGAAAAATGCCTGCGTTCGATGGTGTACCTGCAGGTCACCGGAGACTACGAGAAGTACACCGTGTTCGAAAGACCGCTGGAATTGAACCGGCTGGCAAAGTACAAACGGATCGGCGCGTCGGACAAAGACTTGCTCTACCCGGCGTTGACCATGCTGGAGGCGGAGAATAACTACCCCGATACTGCGAAAGCGCTGAGGAAAATCCTTTATCCCCCGAGCCTGGTAAAGAAACTGATTGTCCAGGGCAGGAAAATAAGAAAAAAGCTCTCTTTATGATCATGAATCAGGTGGACCACGTCATTTCGCCAGGAGTTGACCAGTGCAAAAATTGTTCAAATGGATTACGGGCGCCGTTTTACTGGCGCTTTTGACCGCCTGTGGAGCCGCGCAAGACACGCAGACGATCCAGGTCAAGGACGCCTGGGTCCGGGCGATGTCAGTGCAGATGGGGGTGGAACCGGAAACGCCACAGGGCGAAGCGGATCACGCCGCGGAAATGAACATGAGTTTTAGCAGCGCCGCCTATATGCGCATATCCAACCGGGGCAAAAAGGCAGACCGCTTGTTGCGCGCGAGCACCCCTGTGGCAGAAACGGTCGGGTTGCACGAGACCACGCTGAACGGAGACGTGATGAGCATGCAGCCGGTGAATTACATCGAGATCCCGGCAAACGGTCAGGTGGAGCTAAAACCAGGGGGACTGCACCTGATGCTGGCTGGCTTGAAACAGGACTTGAACCCCGGCGACCGGGTACCGCTGCAACTCGTGTTTGAAAATGCGGGGACGATCAAAATCGAGGCCGAGGTGCGTGCTCCTTGAAAGGTTTTGGTATCAGGGCTTTACGCTGGCGCCCCAGCGCCCTCCTGCAATAGCTCGACCAGCGCCAGGATGTTCAGCGCGGCTTTGGGGACGAAAGAGGGGACAAGCATATATTCCTGATCCTTGCTGCCGTCCTCCGAACGCTCTGAGCAATGGGCGTTGGTGCCGGCAGGCCCCAGCCCGTCCAAAACGGGGCAGTGCTTCCATAAAAAGTTCCCGTCAGACAGGCCGCCGCGCTCTTCCGAGACGACCTGGACGCCGAGTGATTTTCCGGTTTTGCGCCAGATGGAGAGGAGGTGGTCGGAGCCGGGGTTGCGAGGCCAGGGATCCGTGAGGCTTTTCACCTGTACAGAGACGCGGCAAGGATAGCCGTCTCCGCTGGAAATGGTCGTACTCCCGTCCAGCGCGAGCAAATCCCGCATTCCCTGGTCGAAGACCTCCGGAGAAAAGGCGCGCATCTCTACCAGCGCCTGCGCCTGGTGTGGGACGCGGTTGACCACGCTGCCGCCGTTCACGACGCCGACGTTGAAGGTGATTTGTCTCTCGTAGTCTGTGAGGGCGGCGATGTTCTGGATGGTATGGGCGAGCTGTAAGATCGCGTTGGCGCCTTGTTTGTGGTAGTTGCCGGCGTGGGCGCCCCGACCTTCCGCCTGGATCAAGAATTCTGCGCGCCCCTTGCGCGCTACGACGACGGGCTGGGCATGACGGGTGGGGGTGCCGCCTTCGAAAACCAGGCAAGCTTTTGCGGTTTGAGGGATGCGCTCGCGGCAAAGCAGGCCGAAATCTTCGGAGAGGGTCTCTTCGGAGGCGTCCAGCGCAACCAACCAATGGGTTCGCTCGAAGAACTCTGGAAACAGCGCCTTGATCGATTCGAGCACCGCAAAAATCATCACGGTGCCGCCTTTGATGTCCACCGTGCCGGGACCGTAAATGCGCTCGCCGGCGATGCGATACTTGAAGTCGTTGAGCTCTTCTTCTTCGGGAGGGAACACGGTATCCAGGTGTGAGATCAGGGCGATAAAATTCGCGGGTTTTTTGTCATGCTCCCCTTTTCGCTCTGGCGGTAATTCCAGGAAAAGGTGATTGCCATAACCGGGGTTGACCGACGGCACGTACTCCGCCTTGAAGCCGAGCCGGTTGAAGACCTCGGCGGTCAGTTTGCCAAGCTGGTTGACCCCCGCCGGGTTGGCGGAAAATGAATTAATCTCCACCATTTGGCGTAACAGCTCAAGATAGGAAGAAAGCTTGTTTTTAAGCAATGTATCGAGTTTTTCTGACATTCTGCGATAACCTCGTTAACGACGGTTCGGGATCGTAGGGATCGTCATTGCGAAGCCCGCTTCTTGGGCTGAAGCAATCTCCTGGCTGGCTCGTCCTGGAGACTGCTTCGGGCATAAACCGCCCTCGCAGTGACGAGAGATTTTCACCCGAATTCACGTTCGTTATTTCTTTGTTTGTGAAAGTGTATCATAAACTGGAGGTTCGATCCCGACTGCGGGTGTGGGTTTGCCCCTTTTGATCTCGAATTTCCTATAAAATCCGATATAATAGGTGGCACGAGGGTGGGTGCTATGCCCAACTGGCAAACCGGTCTCATCGTCTCTCTGTTATTGATTTCGTCTGCAATCTCAGTTGTCTTGATCTCTCTGGTCGCCCGTAAGAAAGGCGCCCCGGGGGTCTTGCCGTTCAAGTTGATGGCCGCCGGAATTGGCGTTTGGGCGTTGTTCTATGCGTTCGAGATCGCCTCCCCGGCGATGCAGGCGAAATACATCTGGTCTCAATTTCAATATATCGGGATCTCTTTGGTGCCGGTTGGATGGTTCCTGTTTGCCCAGTCGTATTCTGGAAACAGCCAATGGATGGACTGGAAGAAATCGGCCGTTTTGATGATCGTCCCCGGCATCACGATCCTGATCGCGTTCACGAACTCGAGCCATGGGTTGCTGTGGGCGGATTACAGCCTTGAGACGTCCGCGTCGTTAAGCGTGTTTCTGGTCGAGCGTTATGGAATCTGGTGGTGGATTTTCTTCGCCTACTCGTATGGATTGTTGTTTGCGGGCACGCTGCGCATCCTCCAGGCCATGCGCAACCAGGCAAGCGCCTTTAAAGGCCAGTTCGAGCTCATCCTTGCCAGCGTGATGCTCCCCTGGCTGTCGAATGTCACCTACCTTGGCGGAATAAGCCTAATCCCGCACGTGGATCTCAGCCCGATCGCATTCACGCTGAGCGCGATCTTGCTGGGGGTGGCGATTTTCCGGTTTCAGCTTTTTGACTTGGTGCCGGTGATGAATCCCACCGTCATTCGCAGGCTGGATGCGGCGGCGTTTGTTCTGGATGCGAAAAATCGCATCCTCGATCTAAACGACCGGGCAGCGATCCTGTTAGACGATCCGAATGTAAGCCCCGAAGGGAAGAAGATCGAAACCGAGATTTCCTGGTGGAAAGAAATCATGCCGAAGATCGAGGGCAGGGATGAGGCAAACCAGGATGTCTCGTTGACGCACAACGGGTTCAGGCGTTATTACAATATCCAGATCACCCCGATCTGGAGCGTTGGACGAAACACGGCGGCGCGGTTGGTGATTCTGCACGACATCACGGGGGATAAACTGGCCGACGAGGCGATGGCTCTCGCTCAGGTCAAAACAGAATTTCTGGCCAAAGTCGGCCACGAGCTGCGGTCGCCCCTTACCAGCATCCTTGGCATCGCCGAGATGCTCGACTATGGCGTGTATGGTCCGCTGAGCGAGGAGCAAACCAAAGCCGTGCGCATGATCTCGGACAGCACCCAACACATGACGCGCATGGTCAACGACCTGTTGCAGCAATCGAAGCTGGAGCGCGGCACGTTTAGATTGGATGTGACCGAGTTCCCGGTGCGAGACCTGCTGAATCGCATCCTCGAGCATTACAGGCCGATGGTCAAGCTCAAAGGATTGACGTTGAAACTGGATGTGGAACCGGATGTCCCTGAGAAAATTCGATGCGATTCGCTGCGTCTTTACCAGATTCTCGTAAACCTGACCGATAACGCGATCAAATACACCATGAAAGGAAGCATCCACATCCGGGTTTTTAGATCGGATAACAACAAAATCACATTTCAGATCGCTGATACCGGCGTGGGCATTCCGAAAGACGTGCAGCGCCTGATTTTCAACCCATTTCAGCAGGTAAGTCCTGAGGTTCAATATCGTGAAAGCGGTTTTGGGTTGGGGCTGTCGATTGTTAAGCAGCTTGTCGCTTTAATGGGTGGAGAGGTTGACTTCGAGAGCGAAGTGGGCAAAGGAAGCACATTTACGGTCAATTTCCCCCTCACTATGGATGTGGAAAATACAGAATGAATAAATCGCCGTTAGCATTGATTATCGAGGACGACGGGATCATAGCTGAAATTTTTTCGTTTGCAATCAAGGAAGCGGATTTTAATCCGATCGTGATTCGGGATGGGATCCAGGCGATGAAGACGCTCAGCGCGGAAATACCCGCTCTCGTGTTGTTGGATCTGCACCTGCCTGGGATCTCGGGTATCAACGTGCTGCGGGAGATCCGCAGCGATCCACGGCTGGCTGACACGCGGGTGTTGATCGTGAGCGCGGACACCACGCAGAGCGAATTTCTGCGCATACAAGCGGACCACATCATGATCAAGCCGATCGGCTTCAATGCGCTGCGTGAGCTGGCGCTGCAAATCCGCGCCGAGATCGGGGACTGAGATCAGGGGGTGGGCGTACTCGGCGCGCTGCCAACGTCCGCGATCAGAATCCAGCCGATAATCGAGCGCTCTTCGCCCCGGTATTCGACCAGGACGCACTCTCGATTGAATGTATCAAAGCGGCGCTCATCGGGGAGGAAGCGCAGGTTTCCACCGATTGGAATGCGCCCGATGGCGTTGAAGCCTTCATAACAGCCGCTGCGCGCCCAGACGTCGCGCAAAGCCACGCCGATAAACGGGGTTGTGGTGGGGGTGAACGTGAGGGTGGGCGTGGGCGTGTCCGATGGCGTGAGGGTTGGGGTGTGCGAGGGGGTGAGCGTCGCGGTCATGGTAGCCGTAGGTGTGGCCGTGGGGGTGAGCGAGAGCAGGTAAGACTGGAACCTTCCGAACGCCAGCACCGCGATCATCGCAAGGAGGGCCAATCCAAGCAGCGCCCCGCCGATTTTTAGCAGCGTTTGGGTCACAAAGAAGCCCGAAAGCGAGCGGTTCAGGCGGAAGACCCCCGGATCGTTGGGGAATCTCTGGCGGACTTCCTGGCTGAGGCGAGCGGCCTGGACAGGCCAGCGGCGGTGGTTGTCATAAGCCGCCACAGCCTGCGAGAGCTCGTCCTGGTAACGCCCCACGTCGCGGATGATTTTTTCGATCTCGTTTTGCAGGTGATCCAGGCTTTCGTCCAGGCTCGCCAGATTGCGAATCTGGTCGAGCTGAGAGCGAGCCTGGCGGGCGAGAAAGAGAGATTCGTCCAGGGTGACGGCGCGCTCGGCTTGAGATTTCAACTGGTGCGCCTGTTCCTGCAGCGGAGCGATGGCGTGCGGGATGGCGGTCTCCAGGCGAGATCGGAGTTTCAAAAAGACGGGGTTTTCGCCGTATTCCCCGATCAACGCGTCGAGCTCGGCTTTGGATTGGGTGACCATTTTTGGCTCGATATCGGGGGCAGAAAGCGCTTCATTGATCTGCCGCACGGTCTCTTTGACTTTGCGGAATGCCTGGGCGCGGTCGCTGTACTTTGGCATACCCGTGGCGCGGGAGGCGGTATCCACTCTTTCGATAGCCTCATCCAGGCGGCCCTCCTCGAACAGGTGGAGCCCCTCGTTATAGGCGAGCTCGGCGTCGATGTTCTCCTGCAACTTCTGCTCGAATTCCAGCCCCTCCTGCCAGCGCTGGATGCCGAGCTCGCGCAGGGTGGTTTGCGCTTTGGCGAGCATGTTCATCGCATCGCTGAAGCGCCCGACGCGCGCCGCCGATTGAGCTTTGCCAAACGCAGATGCGGCTTCGGGCGGCAGCGCCACCGGCGGGATATAGCCCGTGCGGAGGTAATTTTCCGATTCGGCGCGGTGCTGGCGGGCCCGCTCCCAACCCGGCTCGACCTGCAGCACCCGGTCGAAGAGCTTGATCGCTTCCGCGTAGCGGCCGCCGTAGAACAGCCTCTCGGCTTCTTCCATCTGGCGCTCGGCGGCTGGGTCGTGCGCCTTTGCGACCGGCGGGCGCGCCTCGTCGGGCTCGTTTCGCGGTTGGGGTGCGCCTGTCTGGTCGCCGGCTTCGAGCGGCGTTCCCATTGCCTGGAGGTCTTCGATCTGGCGCAAGCGGGCTTTTAGATCGCGGCGTGAGATCTGGAGCTGTTCCTGGTCGTCGCTGCTCAACTCCGAGTATCTTTCGGAGGCGACCAGCTCCTCGATTTCGAGCAAGGCTTTGCGCAGTTCAACCAGCGGCGGGGTGTTTTGTTCAAGCAGATCACGCGCCTGACTGAGAATTTCCTGGAAATCGCTCACTCATCCTCCATCGACTTGAACCAGGCTGGATAATTTTTGGTAGATCGCTTCAAGATCGCGCTTCAGGTCTCTTGCGTCATGGTAGGCGCCGGTGAGGGTCGCAGCCAGGACATCCTTGATATCCTTTGGCAATCGTTGGTCGTCGTAGGTCCAACTCACCTCGTAAGTGCGTGAGGCCGCTTCGATCTCCTCGGGCTTGTTCGGGCCTAACGGCAGGGCGCCCGGAGCGGGCCGGCCGGTCAGGATGTAATGCAGAGCGCGCGCCCCGAATTGGACAATGTCGAACTGGATCTCTTCGGTCGACAGCCCGCCCGGAAAGCGGCGGGCGACGTTCCAGTCGATCATAAAAACCCCGTTGAATTCATCGCGCCAGTAATAATGCAGGATTTTGTGATCGCGATAGATGATGTTGCGCGAATGCGCCGAATGCAGCAAATCGCAGATCTGGATCGCCATGACCAATCCTTCCATGGTCGGCAGAAAATGCCCATTCGTATAGCCGGTGTCGCAGTGCAGCAGCAGGTTATCCTTGCGGGGATATTCCTCCAAGACGAGGTAGGGGATTCGGTTGGCCTGCGTCATCGGTTCCAGGTCCGCCAGGAAGTTGTGAACCGAGTCGAGGCCATAACGTAAGACCTCGCCGCGCAGGTTTTCGGCGCTGACGTGGTGTTCTTCGGGCGGCAGGCTGGCGTCTGGATCAAGGTCGATAAACCCGCATTCCAAAAACGGCACGACGCCGGGGATGTTCTGGAGTAAGCTGAGGATCTGGGCTTCTTCGCGGAAGAGAGGTAATGCGTACTCAAAGCGGTCGGGGCGCATAAGCTTGAAGGCAGCGCTCCTGCGGACGCCATCCTGACCGGGCAGCGTGCCGCGGAAGATGCGCGCCGAAGAGCCGCGCGCTTCGGGCACCCAGACGTCCAGCGGATCGAGCAGGTGCAGGCCAAGCTTTCCTCCGAGCCGGGCTTCCTTCTTCCCGAAAACGGCCGGGCGGATTTCTTGAGGCGCGTCTTTGCGTTCGATCTGGATCGCTTTTCCGGGCGAGGCTAAAAAGGGCCGCCGCGGCTCGAGGGTGATCAGCCAGTCCAGGAAAGAGCGGCTCTGGGCATGTTCCACGAGCACGTCCGTCGGGTCAACGCCTTTTCTGAGCAGCTTGAAGGCTTCCAACAGGTCGTCGAGCCAGCCGGCGGGCGCGATCTGGTTGCGCAGCTCCCGGCCGCGCAGTTCAAGCCGGGTGACAAAGTCCACCAGGGGCTCGTCGTGGGTCAGGCCGGCCTGGATTTCCTCGATCCAGTCCGGGAGGCGCTGGAGCAGCCGGTCGGCCTGGAGCAGGCGTAAGCGGTCGGGGTCCCAGAGCAAAACCCGGCGCAGCGCTTTGCGGGCGGCGTCGAAATCCTG
>JADYYC010000277.1 GCA_020853835.1 Anaerolineales bacterium | reverse complement strand
CGACGCCATCCGCAAGCTGCAGGCCGTGCACGGCCGCGGTTTGCTGTGGCAGGCTGTACGATGGTGAGTACACCCGGAAAGGGCCTTCAACCCCTTCGAGTTGTCTCAGCCGCCCGGCCAGGACGGCTTTTTCCGCCAGAACCTGTCCCGGCGGTCGAACGTAGAACAGGCTGCGGTCGACCCACGCCCAATCGAACAGGCATAAGGCGACCAACCCGGCGATCCAGAGGCGCCGGCCGAGCCTGCCCGAGAAGCCCAGCCCCAGCCAGGCCGATGCGATCAGCGCCAGGGCAGCCGCCCAGCCAAAGTTGAGCGGCAGACCGTGGAGCAAAAACCCGACGCCGGCGGCCAGCGCCAGCAAGCCAGCCGCATAACCAGTCAGGAACAGCCCGGCGAGGCGTACTCGGCGCGCCGAAACCCCCTCCAGGACGGCTTGCAGCCCGCCCGCCCCGAGCATGATCAGGGCGAAGCCGGTCAAGAACAGCGCCCGGCCCGGCACGCGCAGCAAATTGAAGATCGGCAGCCTGGTCAACCAGCCCGCCAGGGGCAGGTGGTCGCCCAGGGCGAAAAGCAGCGAGCCAACACAGACGGCCAGCCAAAAGCGAGCGCGCGCCCTGTCCGGGCGCAGGATCAGCGCCAGCGCCGCGAGCAGGAGCAGCCCCTGCCCGGCGTAGAGCATGTATTCATGAAAGCCCTGAAAATCGGGGACGACCAGCCCCAGCAGGCGCGCCCAGGGGAGCGAAAAAGCCAGCGCCTCTTCGGGCGACATCGAAGCGCGGGTGGACAGGCGCGTGAACTCGAGCAGCGGCAGCGCCAGCGGCGCGGCCAGGAGCGCCGCCAGCCCGGTCTGGGCGGCGAGGCCCGCCAGGCGGGCGGGGAGCGGCTCCCTCCGCTCGCCGGGGGCGGCGGGGAAAGCACCCCACAACCGGTAACCCCACCACAGAAGCGCCGCCAGGACGCACCAGCGCGGGTCGGCGAGGAAGATCAGCGCCAGCAGCGGCGCCTCCCAAGTGATTTGCGCCATCCAACATCGTAGCCCATCTTGGCGCAGACCCGCCCTGGACGCCAGCAGCAGCCAGGGCGTCCAGGGGACCGCGTACATCAGGGTCAAGTGGCCCGCGCCGTAATGGGCGAAGAGCTTGGGCAGCGCCGTGAACGCCAGCCCACCAAAAACCGCCGCGCGGCGCCCCAGCCCCTCGGAGCGCAGCAGGAGCGCCGTCCCAACCCCGCCCCATAGAAGGTGCGCGATGACGAGCAGGTTGAAGCCGAGCGGCAGCGGCAGGATCAGCGCCAGCCAGCCAGGCGGGTACCAGAGTCCCGCGAGCGGGTTGGCGGCGAAAGGGTTGCCGCTGAACAGCAAGGCGTACCAGAGCGGCGCTTCCCCGTGCTCAAACAGCGCCTGGCGCAGGTAAATCGCATAGGGATAGTGCTGCATAGTGATATCGGAGTAGATCTCCTGTGCTCTTGGGTAGGGGAAGCCCGCCAGCCCTGGGATCAAAAGTAAGAGGGGCAGCAGCAAGGGCCAGAGCGAGAAAACGAAGCGGCGGGCGGCGGGGGCCGGGGCGGGGGTCTGCATCTGGCGGGCTCTCTACTGTCGGGCCACCCGGTAGATCAGCACCCCGGCGTGGTTATAAGCCACTACAAGGCCCGGCAGGTCATCCAGCGCGCCCAGTTCCTGCTCCGAGGGACCCCAAAAGACGTAATCGACCCCTCGATCCTGCAAGAAGCGGGCGGCCTGCGCCGGCTGGGAGGCGGCGTCCTCGAAGAAACGCGTCACTGCGGCCTCCTGCGCGGCGGCGTCGACCGTCTCGAACGGGTGTCCGTAGATCACGCGCCGCCCGGTGTGCGCGGGGATGAACATGCCCGTGCGCGGCGCGGCCAGCACCAGGGCGTCCGGCGCGGTCTGGCTGGCGATCCACTCCAGCGCCCCGGCTTCGCCCGTCGTGAGGAAGAGCCGCGCGTCGTGCGTTAAGGCTCCGAACTGGCCCAGCAGCAGCACGAGCAGCGTCGTGGGCAAGGAGAGCGCCATGACCGTGATCGAAACCGGCTTGAGGCGGTCCTGGAGGCGGCCGGCGAGAGATTCCAGCCCAAACGCGGCCAACCCGGCAACCGGCAGGTAAAACCCGACCAGGAAGCGGCGCTGCAAGCCGAACGGCAGGGCGATCAATATGCCCGCCAGCAGGAACCAGACGAGCAGCGCCCGGCCGGAGCGCAGCCGCGAGCGCAGTACGCTCCAGGCGCCGGGCAGCGCCAGGAGCAGCGCGGGCGAGAACGCCAGCAGCAGGTCCCAGGCGGAGGGCGAGGGGGTCAGGTTCTGGGCATTCCAGGCCGCCAGGAGCGGATCGAGGCGCACTGCCGCGAGCGCGTAGACCAGCGCCGGCAGCCCTCCCAAGAGCAGGAACGCCCAATCCCGCAGCCAGGGGCCGAGCGGGGCGGGTTCTTGCGCCACCCCGGAGCGCCGCTCCAGCCACCCCCAGGCGATGCAGAGGCCCTGGATGGCGAGCGCCAGCACGACCGCAAAGGGCGACATGTTTGCGAGCAGCGCGCCGCCCAGCACGACCAGGATCGAGCGCTTCCACGAGAGGCGTGGCGCGGGCCGATCCTGTCCGACTGCACCCGTAAAAGGGATCAGCAGCCAGAGCAGCAACCCCAGGCTCAGGCAGAAATGGGGGTTGACATAGCTCGACAGGAAGGGGTAAGCCTCGGCGACCCAGAAATCGGAGGTCACGACGCCAAACAAGAAGACCAGCCAGCCCATGCCAAGCCCCAGACAGCACAGCCTAAAAGCGAAGACCTTGCGCGGCTGCGCCAGCTCCAACCGGTCGATAAAGCGCCAGGCCATCCAGGCCAGGAACAGCGCGCAGAGCCAGCGCGCCAGGTGAAAGACCCACAAAAGCGGGGCGCCCAGCCAGCGCGCCAGGTGCCCGAGAAACAGGTAAAAGGTGAAGAGATAGGCTCCGCCGCTGCGTTCGGCGGTGTATGGCAGGGTAAACACCCACTCGCCGCGCCAGCCCTCGTACATCTTCGCCAGGTACGAATTCCCATCCGCGGGGTTGAGCAGGAACCCCCCAAACACGTGCCCGGTTCCGGCGAGGAAGTGCGCCAGGATAAAAGGCAGGCTGACCAGGAGCGCCAGGATGATCACAACGCGTCGTGTCATGTCGCGATGATATTTTCACAAAAAATGAAATTTGTTATGCCATTCCCGTGACAACTATACTACTGACGGAAACGGCTGTCAATCAGGGCGAACGAACCATCTTGCAAGGTGCGCCCGCCAAACCTTGCTATTTCGATCAACCGAATCTATAATCGGCACAGCATGAGCCGCCCTTTCAAGCTTT
>JADYYC010000276.1 GCA_020853835.1 Anaerolineales bacterium | reverse complement strand
GTGGGCCTGGGCGCATACGAAGCCTGCAAGCCGTGGGCTGCCGGGCAGCCGACGGGCTTCAAGGCGGCGCTGTTCATCTCCGGTTTGGACGTTGGACGGACGGCGGCGACCGTGCTGCACGACGCGGTTGTCAACGGCGTGACCCCGCCGCCGATGACCTTTGCCCCGACCTCGATCGTCGACCCGACCAACTACAGTTCGATCCTCGACCCGATCTCACTCGGGAACTGTTCTCAGTAATATAATAGGGGCTTGGGGATCCACACCTGGTTGTGGATCCCCAGACCCTGATCAGCCTGTAAAGGGGTGCAGATGAACGAACCAGATGGACAAGAAAGGCAGCCGGCCATGACCGATGAAGCGCAAAACCCACCCGAGGCGCTCCTGGATGGGACGGTGCAGATCCGCAACCTGAGCAAAGCCTTTCCCAACGTGCAGGCGCTCACCGACGTCTCGATGGACATCCGCCCGGGCGAGATCCTGGCGTTCATGGGCGAGAACGGGGCGGGCAAATCGACCCTGTTGAAGATTTTGAACGGCGACTACCAGCCCGATTCAGGCACGATCACCCTGGACGGGCAGCGCATCGCGTTTTCCAACCCGCGCGACGCGCACCGCGCCGGCATCCGGGTCATCTACCAGGAGCCCGAGATCATCCCCGGCGTGGATGTGGCCGAGAACATTTGGGTGGGAGAGCTGCCCAAGCGCTTCGGGCTGCTGCACCGGCGGCGCATGGACGAGCTGGTGCGCCAGAACCTGCGGGAGTACGGCTTCGAGGACATCCTGCCGACTCATTTGATGGGCGATGAGCTCTCCTCCGCCCAGCGCCAGTTGGTGGAGATCATGCGGGCGTTGAAATCGGGCGTGCGGGTGCTCGCGCTCGACGAGCCGACCTCCTCGCTGACCGACGAAGAAGTGGAGCGGCTGTTTGTGCTCGTCCGGCGGCTGCGGGACGAGGGCGTGGCAATCATTTATGTTTCTCATCGCATCAATGAAATCCTGCGGCTGTGCGACCGGGTGGCGATCCTGCGCGACGGGCGTCTGATCACGGTCAAACCGGCCGCCGAACTAAACGAATCGGAGATCGTGCGCCTCATGGTGGGGCGCGAGCTCTCGGACGTGTTCCAGCGCAACCGCGCCGGCGCCGAGCGCGAGGTGCTGCGCGTCGAAGGGTTATACAGCAACTGGCACGATAACGTGAGCATGCACATCAACGCCGGCGAGGTGGTGGGCTTTGCCGGGCTGGTCGGCGCCGGGCGCACCGAGCTGGCCAAGGTGATCTTTGGCGAGTACCCCCGCAACGGCGGGCGCATCTACCTCGAAGGGCAGAGCGTCAACATCCGCCGCCCCGACGACGCGATCTCCAAAGGGATTGGGTTTGCGCCCGAGGATCGCAAGCGCGAGGGGCTGGTGCTCATCCGCAGCGTGCTCGAAAACGCCTCGCTTGCGATCTTGAAGCGCCTGAGCTGGCTCCACTTTGTGCGGCGCAGGCTGGAGCGCTCGATCGTGTCCGGCTTTATCGAGCGGCTGCGCGTGCGCACGCCCTCGCTCGAGCAGGAGGCCGGCAAGCTTTCGGGCGGCAACCAGCAGAAGGTGGTGCTGGCGCGCTGGCTGGCCGCCAAACCAAAGCTGCTCATCCTGGACGAACCCACGCGCGGCATCGACGTGGGCGCCAAGGCCGAGATCTACCGCCTGGTGGACGACCTCGCCAACGAAGGGCTGGCGATCATGTTCATCAGCTCCGAACTGCCAGAGCTGCTTGGCCTGGCGGACCGGATTTACGTCATGCAGAACGGTCGGATCACTGGAGAGCTCTCCGGGGCGAGCGCAACCGAGGAAGCGGTGCTCGAGCTCGCGATGACCGAGAAGACCTCGACGGCCCTGCCCGGGTCCGTCACACCAACCCTGGAGGGTAGCACATTATGAGCGAAGCTACAACAACATCAAGCGCTCCGGCGATGAAAAAGGACGGCGCGCTGCAGAAAGTGATCCACGCGGTGGGCGCGGATAACCTCTCGCTGTTTTTTGCGCTGATCGCGTTGGTGTTCCTGGTGACAGTCGTCAGCCGCTGGTTTGGGATGGAAGGCGGGAACAAGTTCTTCTCCTGGCAGAACATCATGAACAGCCTGGCGCAGGCGATCGTGGTGGTGGGGCTGCTCGCCATCGGCGAGACGGTCGTGATCATCGCCGGCGCCCTCGACATCTCGGTCGGTTCCATCGCCTCGGTCGGCTCGGTGGTCGCCGCCTCGGTGCTGGTGGGCGTGGGCGTGGGCGAAGCCCTGCCCTTCCTGCCGACCGGCAGCGTGGTAATCGCGGTGCTGGCGGGGATCATCGCCGGGGTGATCGTGGGCGCGGTCAACGGGTTTATCGTCACCGCGCTGCGGGTCAACCCGATCATCGCCACGCTCGGCACGCTGGCGGCCTTTGCAGGCGTGGCGTTCCTGCTCGCCCCCGAGGGCAAGCCCGTGGGCGTGCTCACCCAGCCGCAGTTCACCTGGCTGGCGCAGGGGCGCTTCCTGACCAATTTACCCGTGCCCCCGCTGGGCGGGTCGAACTGGACCGGCATCCCGATCCTGACCGTGATCCTGGTGATCGTGGCCGTGCTGGTGCACATCCTCATGGCTTACACCGATTTCGGGCGCGCCATCTACGCCATCGGCGGCAACTACACCGCCGCACGGCTGGCCGGCATCAACCTCTCGCGCGTGCGGGTGCTGATGTACATGCTCTCGGGCGGGATCGCCGGGCTGGCGGGCGTGCTGCTCACCGCCCGCACCACCTCGGGCAACCCGATCAACGGCAACGGGCTCGAGCTGCAAGCGATCACGGCCGTCTTCTTGGGCGGCGCGGCGACCGCCGGCGGCAAGGGCACCATCCTGGGCACCTTCCTGGCGGTGATCATGGTCGGCGTGCTAAACAACGGCATGAACCTGCTCGGTTTCAACACCTTTGTCCAGCGCGTGGCGCTGGGCATGCTGCTGATCGCGGCGGTCGCCATATCGCAGTGGCGCCAGGCGCGCGCCGAGCGGGCGCGCACGCGCATCGCGGCCGAGGATTAATCCGCCGCTCGTTGATGGAGCCCGATCGATGCACACCCAGCTATCCAAAACCGAATGGCACGGGTTCGAAGCCTGGCGCCTGTCCAGCCCCGAGCTGAGCGTTACGATGACGCCCGAGCTGGGCGCAAAGATCGTCTCGCTCGTCGACCGCCGGGCGGGGCTGGAATGGCTCTCCGGCCCGTTAAGAGGGCGGACGGTCGGTCGCCCTCCCTACGGCAGCCTGTATTCCGATCAGGACATGGCCGGCTGGGACGAGATGTTCCCCACCATCACCGCCTGTCAATACCCCGGCGCGGGCCCCCGTCATGGGGTCGATCTGCCCGACCACGGCGAAGCCTGGACGCTGCCCTGGCAGGTGCGCCAGGCCGCTCCCGAAGGCCTCACGCTGGAGCTGACTGGGCAGGCGCTGCGTTATACCCTGACCCGCCAGGCCGACCTGCCCGAGCCGGCCGCCTTACGGCTGCGCTACCGCCTGGAGAACCACGAGCCCGAGCCGCTGCCCTATCTGTGGGCGGCGCACCCGCAGTTCCTGTGCGGCGATCAGGGGCGGGTGGTCTTCCCCGCCCAGGTGCGCCAGGTGATCAACACCATCGGCGAGGAATGGGGCTGGGGCCCGCCCGAGACGCGCTTCGACTGGCCCGCGGCGACCGGCGTGGACGGGAAACCCGTGCGGCTGGACCTGACCGGGCCGCCGACCCTCAAGCGCGGGCGCAAGCTCTTCGCCCTGCCCGAGGCGCGCCCCGATTGGGCGGCGGTGCTGCGCGAGGAGAGCGGGGAGTGGCTGCGCTTCGAGTGGAACCCCGAAGAGCTGCCCTATTTGGGCCTGTGGGTGGACGAGGGGGCTTTGAATGAAAACACCGTCGCCGCCCCCGAGCCGATGACCGCCTGGTACGACGGCCTGGCGCTCGCGGTCGGCAAGGGGCACGTCAAGACCGTCCCGCCGGGCGGTTTTCACACCTGGACGTTGACCGTCCGGCTGGGGCTGGACGGCCGGCCCCAGCCATGACGCTGGAGAAATTGAAATGAACAACCTGGAACGGTTCAAGCGCAGCCTGGACTGGAAGCCGGTCGACCGCATCCAGACTTACGATTACCTGGACAACCAGCAGATCCTGGTGCAGCACGGGGATTACGATTTCAACCGCACCTACAGCTTCGAAGACCTGATCCAGGTCAACGCGGTCGCCTGGAAGCGGATCGGCGTGGACGTGACGCGCTCGATCTACGACCCGGTCAACCACTGGATGGGCGGCAAGATCACCAACTGGATCCGCTTTTTCGGGGTGGATCCGAGCGAGTGGGGGGTGAGCCAGGCGGGCGATACGGCCTGGATCTCCAAGCGCCCCTTCAAGACCTTGGCCGAGCTCGAGAAGAAAATGCCCAAGCTGCCCGTCTACGAGGAAGTGCGCGACTGGTACCAGCCCGTGATCCGCCAGATCCAGTCGGGGCTCGCCGAGCACGATATCGTCTTTATCGGCGCGGTCGAGGGGCCGCTCACCGACGCCTATTCCTACATGGACATGGAGCTGTTCGCCCAGGCGATCTACGACGCCCCCGAGCTGCTCTCGCACATCATGGACTGCACCGGCATGTTCTCGGCGCACATTGCCCGTGCTTACGCCGAGGTGAGCGACACGCCGCTGCTCTTCATGGGCGAGGACATCTCCGGCTCCACCGGGCCGATCTTCAACCCCAAGTTCGTGCGCAAAGAGGGCCTGCCGCGCTGGAGGTGGATCTCCGACCCGGTCAAGGCGAAGGGGATGAAGTTCCTCTACCACACCGACGGCCGGTACGGCTCGTTCCTGCCGCTCATCTTTGAAGAGCTCGGCGCCGACGGGCTCAACCCGATCGAGCGCAACGGCTGCAACGACATCTTCGAGATCCGGGCGGAATACCCCGACAAGCTGCTCTTCGGGAACGTTTGCTGCATCCACACCCTGCCGCACGGCACGCTGGGCGACGTGGAAGACGAGACGCTCGAGCTGATCGAGAAGATCGGGCCGCAGGGCGGGATCTTCATCGGCTCGTCGAGCGAAGTGCACGACGCGGTGCCGGTCGAGAACGCGGTGCACATGTACCAGACCGTGCACGCCTACGGCGCCTACCCG
>JADYYC010000275.1 GCA_020853835.1 Anaerolineales bacterium | reverse complement strand
GCGAGGGCGGGGTCGCCCCGAGGGCAAATCAATAACCCCGCCCAACATCCACCAAGTTCAGGAGTTGGTCTCCAGCCAGATAGCGCTGCAGGTTTTGGGCGAATAATGCAACCGCACGATCGTCATAATGAGGGGAAATTCCAGATATGTGCGGCGTGACGATCACGTTGGGCATTTTCCAAAGCGGGTCGTCTGCAGGCAGTGGTTCTTCGGGAAACACATCCAGCGCGGCGCCGGCGATTTTTTTCTCTTTCAACGCATTGATCAATGCTGCATGATTCACCACCCCGCCACGGGAGACATCGATAAAAAAGGCCGTTTCTTTCATCACAGAAAACACATCTGCGCCAATCAAGTCTCGCGTTGAAGCGGCTAGCGGCACGGTGTTCACCAGGAAATCGCATTCCTTTGCCATGGATTTCAAGGCTTCTGCGGGATAGATACGGTGCACATAATCTCCCTTGGGGTCGCCGTACCCTGCCACAATGTATCCCTTATCCTTGGGGTTCATGCCATTGCGCTTGGTGGCAAAAATGCGCGCTCCAAACGAGAACAGCACCCGGGCGAGCTGGCGACCGATGCTGCCATATCCAACGATCCCCACCGTGGCATCCCGAATTTCATGCGGGCTGAAACGCTCCCAACGATCTTTTGGCCATACGGCCCTCTTTTGGTGGTCGATCATATCCGGGAGATGGTGACCCAGCGAAAGCAGCATCATAACGATGTATTCAGCGACCTGGGTTGCCGAAGCGCCGCTCATCGAGGTAACCAGCAGGCCTTCGCGCTGCATTATTGGAGCATCCAGGGCGTGGTCTATCCCTGCGAAGTGAAACTGGATCCAGCGCAGATTCGGCGCCTGATTTGGCTGCGGTATCACCCGCCCTGTATAGAGCACTTCTACCGTCGCCCAAATCTCTGCTGGAATCTCTTCCGCTCGTTGGACTCGGTGCTGGTGGATAAAAAGCCGGGGGGACACTGCCTGAAGTTTTTCGATTAGTTCTTCCGGCATCCCCACTGTCATTAATACATCGATTTTCTCGTCCATATCTCGTTCTTTACTTATAAGCTTGACGATAATGCACCGGGCTCAGCTCCAGCAGCCTTTGCGCTGCGGTTTCTGGCGTGAGATCGCGCTGAGGCATCGCCAGCATTTCGAACCCGACCATGAATTTGCGCACAGTCGCGGACCGGAGCAGCGGCGGGTAGAAATGCAAATGAAAATGGGCTTCGGGGTGAGGCCTTCCATCGCATGGCGCTTGATGAAAACCCATCGAATATGGAAACGAAATCTCGAACAGGTTATCATAGCGAGTAGTGACCTGTTTCAGAATACCGGCCAGGTTGCTTATCTCGGCCCGATCCAGGTCTGTGAGAGCTCCAAAATGGCGCCGTGAAATGACCAATATTTCAAACGGCCAAACGGCCCAAAACGGGACGAGCGCGGTGAAATCATCATTGGAGACCACAATCCGTTCACCGATCGCTTTCTCAGTATCCAGCACATCGCACAAGAGACAACCGCCCCTGCGGGCGTGATATTCCAGCAGCGCGTCTTGCTCAATTTGCGGCTCATTGGGGACAAAGCTTGTTGCCCAAATCTGGCTGTGAGGATGGGGGTTAGAACAGCCCATCATCTCGCCTTTGTTCTCAAACACTTGAACGTAGGCGATGTTTTCTCTCTCCGCCAGCTCGCGAGTCTGGTCGGCCCAGGTACGGATCACGGTTTCGACTGCGGGGAGCGGAAGCTCAGGAAGCGTCAGATCGTGGCGGGGCGAGAAGCACACCACGCGTGAAATGCCAGATACGGGCTCCGCGGTCAACAAACCCGAAGAAGCAGCCTGACCTTCGGCTGGCGGCAGCAACGCCGGGAAATCGTTGTCGAAGACGAACGTCGTTTCGTACTCCGGATTGCGCACCCCACCGGCCCGTTGGTTTCCCGGACACAGGTAGCACTCTGGGTCATATTCTGGCAAGGCCAGGGCAGGCGTTTTTTCCACCTGCCCTAACCATGGCCGGCGAGCTCGATGGGGCGAAACCAGCACCCACTCATTTCTCAACGGGTTGAAACGACGGTGCGGCCGGTCAAAATCAGTCATTTGACTTTCCGGGGCAATCATTCATTCAATTTCAAATTCCGAATGGTGCACTTTTCATAGTAGAGCTCATACGTCTTGCCCTTGATAACCACCACATGTGTCTTTGACAGTGGCAAATAGAAGACATTGTTGCCCTGTTCGACCTTGTATTTTGCGCCGTTGATCGTGATCTCTCCCTTTCCGGGGCCGGACTTGAACACCACCAGGACGAAATTGCCAGCCGGCACGTGGGCGGGGCAGGCGCCTTGCGCGGTGGGAGTGAACGTGTAGCGCGCCGCGGGCGTCGGTGACGAGTAGGTTGGCGGCTGCGGGGTGCCTTCTCCTGGCGCCGAGGGCGGCGTCGGCGTGACCGGCGAGAGACTGAGTACCAGGACATTGCCCGCCAGCAAACGCACGCCATCCGATTCGACGGCAAACCCAATCCGTCCGCCTGTATAGGGCTGTGGATCCTTATAGCTGCCCACCAGCGCGCCATTGACAAACAACTGGATATTTCCTTGCAGATAACTGACCCCCAGGGTATTTACGAAAGGATAAAACTTGGCCGTCGGGGCAGGGGTCCAATCGATCAAATTCGTCCATTGACCGTTCGACATCTTTTGCAGGCCAATCTCTCCAGAAGATGGGCGTATCGCAAAGTTGTAGAAACCGGATTTCGGTTGGTTCAGCCCAAAAATCAACCCCAGGGAGAGCGTTGATACCCGATCTTCAACGAGCTCGGCTTGCAGGTAATAATAGTCCTGGTACGGACCACATTTTTCGCCCTGGCAGAAAGCGACTGCGGGCTTGCCTGGGTTGTCGCTGCGAAGCTGAAGCTGACCTTCCTGAATGATCACTTCAGAAGTCTGGTTTATCCCTTGCCAGCTATTGGAGTTGTCCGCGAAAGCCTCATTAAGGGCTGGGCTGCCCTGAGCCAGCGCCATCACCTCAGCCGGCGGCATGGGAAGCGGCGTGGGCGAAGGTGTGTCCGAAGGCGCCAAAGTCGGAGCTTCTGTATTAGTTGGCGCGACTGTGAAGGTCATCGTTGGCGGGAGGGTGTTGGAGGGAAGGGGCGTCTCGCTGGCGAGCACGCTCACCGCCATCGACAGCAAGCGTGTACGAGCCAGGAATATTGTAATCAGGCACGCCAGACAGGCGAACACAAGCACCAATCCGCCTATCAAAGCCCACCTGGGTATGCGGTTCTCGACCGCCTGGTATTCTTCTTCCATTGTCAAGCCTCCTTCTTGTTTGAGGACATGCTTTTTTCAAGGTTATGTTCACATTTTATAGCCAAGTATACAATGAAAACCTTTTCGCTTGCTATTCGTTGAATGAAAACGTGGATTCGGCGTAATACCTGATCGAGTTTGCAGCCATACGTTCCATCCACCACCCCTGTAACCACTCACGCTTTTTTTCGATGGGCCAGTTTGCCATCAAAATCCCAATTGGGATATTTATGTTAAGCGCCCGAGCAGGGATGATATGGCGCGTAATCCCGCTCGGCACCTTGTAATCGTTGCGTGCGGCATGCAAGATATCCGCAGGTTGGAGGCGAGGGAACACGACCAGCGCCGTAATATCTGGATAGAAGGGCTTTTGAATCTCCCAAATATCGTTCGATGCCCTGAAAATATCGGCTTTCCCGCGATAAGACTGCACCAGGCCGTTCAGCAAGCGCAGATCGCGAATTTCCTGCGTCGGCGGCACTAACTTGCGCACGCCATTCTCGCTGATGATATAAGCCAGGGCAGTCTCAAGTCTGAGAGATCGGCGCGCTTGCTCGAGCGAGCACTCGACTAGATCCATCTCACAGTTTTCGACCAGCCCCTTTTCCAGTTCTTCCAATGACAATCCGGAAACGACATGATACCAGGTATCAAGTATCACACCCGGATCCGAATAGTTGACGATCTGGCACACGATATGTGGTATATGCGCGTTCTGAAACGAAACCGTACGGTTGGCTCCGTCCAACACCACATAACAATCGCTGTCGGGAATTTCTGTCACCACAGGCGGGTTTTTTAAGAGGCCCTCCTCCAGGAGGCGGGTGACCAGTCTCTCGGTGCGGCGTGGGTCGATCTCTTCATGAGGAATGAGCGCATTTGTAGAGATCATTTCGAGCTTAGGTAAGGCGCTGCTGTTTTGCATGTACACTCCTGGTTGATCGGATACAACATTTTACTTGATTTTGTGGCGGCGTCCGGCGTGACCGTCTTGATCGAACTGAACCGGTCAGGGCTGTAAGATATGATGACGCCGCTATAAGCAGTTATTCCATTGACACGGATAAGTGGGAATCGGATTACTCAATCAACGCTGTCGACAAGGTAGCCCAATTCCGCCAACGTCTGGACAATTTTCTTCCACGCTTCGGCTCGAACTTCGACCGTGGTCGGTCCCAGCGGCGTTCCCAGAAAACGGCTGGCTTTCGACTGGCGAATTGCCTGTAGAACCTCGGGCGCGCGGACCTTCAAGACCATAACGCGTTCCAGCCTGGCCTCTTCCCCGTGCCGCTCCCAGTTTTCCAGCGCTTTGACGAGGTTGGGTGGAACCTGTTTGGCATATCGATTGAGCAGCGTGAGAAGGTGCGGAATAGTGAGCCCCTGTTTGCCAGCCCTATCTAAAGATGCCGGGGACAGCCGGTACTCATATTGGTCGCGCTTATACCCAATCCACTCGGTAAAGCGCGCGAGCTGATACCTGGCAGACCGGGCCAGGTGTCTTGAAGCGAAAATCCGCCCGTCTGAGCTCACCTGCATTTTATCGGTTTCGGCCGCCAGGCCTGGCGGCGGTTTAAGGTTGAACAGATCAAACGCCATCTCAGAAAACCTGAACGCGCTCGGCTGAGATTTTATAGAAGCCTGATCTTCGCACTGAAATCCCAGGTCCAGCAGTCCGAGCCAATGGAGCGGCCCGCAGAGCGTAAACCGGATCAGCTCGCCGTCGACACGATCCCAGTTTTGGAAACCGCGCAGATATTCACCAGTGTCAACGTCTTGCAAATACCATGTATCGTAATCCCCGGACGGGCGTTGAAAATCAGGTTGAATTTCGCGCACCGCGTTTACAAAAGAGTTCAAGCTCCAGAATACCGGCTTTTCCCCTCCACCCGGAAGCCTGCCAGGGATGGTGGACAAAAAATCCAGTATGCTCTGCCGCGCCGACAACGGGTCGTTGCGCCACACTCCTTCAATCTTAATTCCCGGAATTAGCCTTAGTTCATTGAATTGTTGGCTGCTCATCCAGCTTCGAAACAGCTCGAGTAACGCTGCCTCACGGGTCTTTTCAAGAAACTGGCGAACAGGTTCTAGGATAATCTGTCCTTCTTGATCGAGCAGTCCCGCCGAGACGAGAAGCGTTTCCAGCGCCTGTGCGTCGAGTGCATATCGACTTTCGGAGATTGAGATCAGATGCGCCTGGATAGCATCCAGATCCATTCCAGTTCGCCGCCCCGCCAGCATTGTGCACACATCGTCGAGGATCTTATCGTCCGCGAGCACGCTGCAGCTCTTTTCCGCCCTGGTAGCCGGCCGGCCCAGAGGGCCGGGGGCGGCCGGTTTGGCGACCTTTTGCGGCAGGATCAACAAGAAATCATCTGGAATATATGCAAATTCTTCAAGACCATCGGGCGTATCAAAAAAACCGCGCCCAATCAGACCGCGATACCAGAGCGCCTCGGAGGCGCGCGCCTGATTATCGCTATACGGATGGTCCCGATCCCTGCGCGCCGCGCCCATTTCGCGCAACGCCCCGTAGCGGCGAGTGAAGAGCGGCCAGGACATGCGGCCATCGTTCGCCAAAAGCTCGTCCAGCGCCTGCTGCGCCTCCAGAGGCATCTCTGCCACGACCCGATGCAGCAATTCATCATCGCTGATCATCGGAACCAGCCTTTGTAAACCGATGCGGGTATCGGGCGCGTTAAACTCAATCCCCCACAGTTGGGCGATAATTCGCAGATGTCCCAGGTCCTGCCCTTGTAAGCTTTGTTCCAGGTCCGGCATATATCAATAACGGCTTTTCAAGCTCGAGACGGGCAGTACCACCTGTCCTTCGTCAGGATCGCCGATCAGTGAGATCTGGTCGGGCTGGCTGGCGGCGACCAATCCGGTGTACGCGGCTACCAACGCATCTAATTCCGCTGGCGAACATAAATCTTCCAACGGCAGGATGCCTTTCAACACGCGATGGCGAGTGATCTCTTCAAAGATCTGCATCGGATCCGAGATGTTCAGATCACGCACGTATAGCAATAGCTGCCGCTGTAAACGTCCTTCCAGGGTGTGTTTCGGGAACGGTAACTGCTCGAGCATGACGCTGAACGCCGCGTGGGGGTACGTTTCCATACAGAGGCGTTCCGCCCCAGGTTGAGGGTAAAGTTCATAGCCAATCGCCTGCAGCCTGCGAAAGATTTCGAACGCCTGGCGCATCCAGTTGGCGCATCGCTCTTCGTCTTCGAAGATCGGCATGATGCTGAAATTGTGCCGCCGCAGGCAGTAATCGGCAACCCTGAAGTTTTCCCACCTGCCAGGCGACGGAGGCTGTGCGAGGGCTTGACGGACTTCTGGCCGTTTCATCAGGCCGAGGTTTGGCTGGCGAGGCCCGCACACAACCACCACCGCCTGGCGCTGCCCTGCCACAAATGCCAGGACATCGTCCAGGCGGCCTTCACTCAAAGCCAGTATCTGCTTTTCACGGTCAATAGCCGCATATACAAGCGGCTTTTCGCCAGCAGTTGGATCGATCCCGATAAAGGTCGTGTTCGAATAAAACATCCACGCACCCTCCCGACCAGTTGCAATCAAATTCAGCCTGTTCATGCTGTGAAATCGGTTTAATGATACCATGAGTGAAAACCAGGCTGCTATTTGAGTTCTCCACCCGAAACATTGGAAAGATCAGGTTATTCTAAGGAAGGATGTAATGTCAGATACCAGAAGGGTTACTTTGACATGGATAACATAAGGCATTAGAATAGACATGTCCAACATGCCAATGTAAGTCCTTTCGCTAATTCTTTGGGGTCCTAGCAAAGTCATCGCAGCTCAAATCGACAATTCTTCCAATCGATGAAGGAGATATATATGACCGAAAAATTCAAACTGACCTACGCGACGATGTTCAACCCGCCGGAAGAACTGCACACGAAGTTCGATCAGGCTATCCAAAAAGCACGCGCGAACCTGGGCAAGGAATTTGCCATGATCATCGATGGCAAAGACGTGTTCGCAACCGAGAAATTCGAGGATCGCACGCCCATCAACACGGATGTTGTGCTGGCTGTCATGCAAAAAGGCGACGCGACGCATGCTCAAGCCGCGCTTGCAGCCGCGCGCAAGGCGTTTCCGACCTGGAGTGGAATGGCCTGGCAGGAGCGTGTGCGCCTGGTGAATCGAGCTGCCGATCTCATCGACGAGCGGATTTTTGACATGGGCGCGGCTATGGCGCTTGAGGTCGGGAAAAACCGCATGGAATCGCTCGGCGACGTGGCAGAGACCGCCGATCTGGTGCGCTACTCGTGCTACCAAATGGAGAAGAACGAAGGTTACTTCGTGGAAATGGGGCGCGACCCCTTGTCTGGCTTCAAATCCACGAACTTTTCTGTCCTGAAACCGCACGGCGTCTGGCTGATTATCAGCCCCTTCAACTTCCCTGCTGCCCTTACCGGAGGCCCTGTCGGCGCGGCTTTGGTGACCGGCAACACGGTTGTGATCAAGCCCGCGACGGATACCCCCTGGGTCGTTCGCCTGCTGGCGGAGTGCTTCCGCGACGCCGGCCTGCCCGACGGCGTGGTCAATTTTGTTACCGGCCCCGGCCGCACGCTTGGCCAGGCGCTGATCGACAGCCCCGAGGTCAATGGCGTGACATTTACCGGCTCCTATGATGTTGGCATGAAGATCTTCCGTGATTTCGCAGCCAGCCGTTGGGTTCGCCCTGCCATTCTGGAGCTTGGCGGCAAGAACCCGGCGATCGTCTCCCGCCACGCCGACCTTGAACATGCCGCTACGGGCATCGTGCGCTCGGCCTTTGGGCTTCAGGGGCAGAAATGCTCGGCTTGCTCACGCGTGTATATCGAAGAACCGGTTTACGACCGGCTTGTCGACCGCCTGGTCGAACTGACCAACAAGCTCACCATTGGCGACCCCACTGAGCGCCCGGTCTTTCTCGGCCCTGTGGTCAACAAAAGCTCCTATGAAGATTACAAGAACTTCACAGAAGAGCTCTCGCAGGCTGGCGAAATTCTCGCCGGTGGAAAAGTCCTGGTCGACGGCGCATTCTCGAAAGGTTATTTCTGCAGCCCGACGATCGTAGCTGACGTTCCTCTGGACCACCGCCTGTGGAAACAGGAAATGTTCCTGCCGATCACCACTGTCGCCAAAATCCAGAGCCTGGATCAGGCTATGAAAGAAGCCAACGACGTAGAATACGGGCTGACGGCCGGTTTCTATGGCTCCAAGGATGAAACCAGATGGTTCTTCGACCATATCCAGGCCGGGGTAACCTACGCCAACCGCCCCCAAGGCGCGACCACCGGCGCATGGCCCGGATTCCAGCCGTTTGGAGGCTGGAAGGGCTCAGGATCCAGCGGTAAAAACGCGGGCGGACACTATTATCTTCCACTCTATATGCACGAGCAAATCCAGACCCTTGTGGAAGAGCAATAAGCCATAGCACGACAAGCGTAATCACAGGACCCCAGATCTGGAGCCTGCGACTACAGATCTAAATATTGGAAACCTGCCGGGATGAAAACAATTATCAAATTGTGACATCCCGGCAATCCTAATCCGGAAGAAAAAGATGAACAAAATAACCTCGCTCTCCGAAGCAGTTCGCCAACTGGTACACGACGGTGATTTGATCTACGCCGCCGGTTTCACACACCTGATCCCATTTGCCGCGGGACATGAGATCATCCGCCAGGGGCGGAAAAATCTGACCCTCGCGCGCGCCACACCCGACCTTATCTATGATCAAATGGTCGCCGCAGGTTGCGCCAAAAAGGTCGTCTTTTCGTATATGGGAAACCCTGGCGTAGGATCGTTGCGGATCGTCCGGGCCGAGCTAGAAGCAGGCCGCCTGGAGTGGGAAGAATACTCTCATTTTGGCATGATTTCAAGGCTGCAAGCCGGCGCGGCCGGGTTGCCGTTCATGCCAATGAACCCCACCGCCGCGGTTGACCTGGAACTCGCCAACCCGCAATACCGCACCATCATCGATCCCTATTCCGGCGGCGAAGTGGTTGTTGTACCTGCTCTCAAACCGGACGTCGCTATCGTCCACGTCCAGCGTTGCGATTCGCAGGGCAATGCCCAGATTTGGGGGATCATTGGTGAGCAAAAGGAAGCTGCTTTTGCCGCCGAGAGGGTGATCTTGACCACCGAAGAAATCGTTCCCGAGGAGGTCATTCGCGCGGATCCTAACCGTACCCTCATCCCCGGCTTTATCGTGGATGCGGTGTGCGAAGTTCCGTATTGCAGCCACCCTTCGTACACCCAGGGCTATTACGACCGGGATAATGCCTTTTATCTTGAGTGGGATAAAATCAGCCAGGACCGTCAGGCTGTCCAGGCCTGGCTGGATGAGTGGGTTTACGGTGTGCGTGGCCGGGCTGAATATTGGGAGAAACTTGGCCATGAAGCCCACAAGCGTCTCCAGGTCAAGCCACGCCTCAGCCAACCCATCAATTACGGCAGTTATTAACCGAGTGCGAAATAAGCACTCTCACCTAGCAGCCTGATGCCAGGTCGGGATGAAACCAGATTTTCCGTATGAAGATTTTGGGGGAAGCGGCTCCCTGCTGCATTTTGCGCACGCAAATGGGTATCCGCCCCGAACCTACCGCCGCCTCTTGAGCAGGCTAAGCGCCCATTATCACGTTCTCGCCATGCACATGCGACCTCTCTGGCCAAAAGCCAACCCTGAGGATTTCTCTGACTGGCGCTTGCTGTCGCAGGATCTTGAAGAATTTCTCGACTCGCAAGACACTGCGCAATGGATCGGCATGGGTCACTCCATGGGGGGCAACGTCACCCTGCGCCTGGCGATCAACCAACCAGAGCGCTTCTCGGCTTTGGTGCTGATCGACCCGGTCATCTTCCCCCCGTACATGTCCTACCTGTGGAAAGCGGTCTTCCGGCTGGGCCTTGCCTACCGGCTGCACCCGCTGATCCGCGGCGCCCTCAAACGCCGTGAACATTTTTTCAATCAGGAGGAGATGTTCCGGAATTACCGTTCTAAACCGGTCTTTAGCCGCATCAGCGACGAAGACCTGGCAAATTATGTCGAGGCAATGGTGTGCCAGGCTCCGAACGGCGCCATCAGCCTCTGCTACCCACCGCAATGGGAGGCGCGCATCTATGCGACCGCGATCATGGCTGACCTTGAGATTTGGCGGGCGCTTTCCAGATTGAAACCGCCTACGCTGGTCATTCGGGGCGGCTTGACTGATACTTTCCTGCCCGCTACAGCCGCGAGGTTCAAAAGGCTCAATCCTGGAATAGAAATCCTCACCTTTGATGGCTCTACGCATTTAGTGCCGCTTGAAAAGCCATTTGAAGTTCAACAATCCATTCTGGATTTTCTCAGCTCGCATATATCCGCTTGACGATTGAAACATTACATCAAAGGCGCAACCCACAAAACAGGAACTCATCATGGATACACTCGAATACTCTTCGTCAGAACTTATGATCATCAACGCAGCCCGTTTGCTGCGCGACGGCGATGTCGTGTTCGTCGGCGTCGGTCAGCCCAACCTGGCTTGCAACCTGGCCCGGCGCACCCACGCTCCAAATTTGCTCATGATTTACGAAGCGGGCGTGATCGGCGCCCAGCCAGCTCGTTTGCCATTATCCATCGGCGACCCCACCCTCGTGAGCGGCGCGACCGCGGTTTGTTCGATGTACGATATCTTCAGCCTTTACTTGCAGCGCGGCAACGTGGACGTCGGATTCATGGGCGGCGCACAGATCGACCGGTACGGGAACATCAATGCTACGGTCATTGGCAACTATGCGCAGCCAAAGGTGCGCCTGCCGGGGTCTGGCGGCTCAAAAGAGATTGCTGCCTGGGCAAACCGCTGTTACATCATGACCCCGCACCAGAAACGCCGCTTTCCCGAGAAGTGTGATTTTCGAACCTCGGCCGGTTTTCTGGGAGGCCGCGCGGAGCGCGAGGCAGCCCAATTGCGCGGCGGTGGACCTCAAGCCGTCGTGACCGATATCGGCATTCTAGAACCAGACCTCAGCGGTGAGCTGGTGTTGGCGGCGCTGCACCCAAACCACAGCGTTGAAGAGGCAAAATCAAACACGGGCTGGGACCTTCAGATTTCTCCGGCGCTGCGATTTACGGAACCGCCCACGCAAAACGAGCTGAGCATTTTAAGAGAAGACCTGGACCCGCAGGGTATTTATATCAAGAGTTCTGGGGGATGACCGCGCGCATAACTACTGGAAAGTAATCGGCTCGACCCGGATATTTTCTGCCCCGACGAGGAACCGCACTCGGTCGAGAAGTTCCTGGCAGACCAGGGTGGTGTAGTTCGGAAACTCCAGCAGATAGGTGCGGCCTCGTTCGACGACCTGGATGGCAAACCTGTCATCCCCAGGATAAGTCATAATGAGCCCATGCAGCCGCCTCAAACGCAGCACGTCGCGCGTTTTGTCGCCGCTGCTGCGCAACACAATCGTGAGCATTTGCACATCACCGCTATTTTCCCCTTGTTGCAGCGGCGCAACAAAATAAGCCGGCAGCTCTCCCGGATTGGCGGGTTCATTTCCCCCCAATTTCCTCTGTGGAGGGCTGACCACCGGCGCGGGTTCCCGCGCCTCTAGCGGCTGTATCCGGGTGTTCAAAGCGGGTGCCTCTGCGGGTCGTTCCTGTTCCGCATTTTCTGGCGATGGCATAGACGAACCCGGCGAGACAGCGTATTGTGGTTCGACAACCGGGCTTTCCGTCAGAAAATCATATTCGTCAGGCGGGTCTTCGGGAACCGGCGGCATTTTACTCCACGCACCGGAGGCAGGTTCCGCCCACTCCTCTTCTGAAGAGATATCTGGGTAGTCAAACCCTTTTGCCTCTTCGATAGACGATGCGGTTGCGCCAGGTTCGGCTTTCTCCTTGGCGTTTATCTTGCCGTTCTCATAAGCAAGCGGAGAACGCTCCAGGGCAGGGAGATTAGATATCGCGGATGCGTCTGTGATGCCAACCGTCTTCTTGAACGTTGTGGAAAGATGATCGGCGCACACTTTCGGGTCGCCGCTTGCCGCGTCCACCCTCCCATCGACGACCACAATCTGGTCGACACGCACCTGCTCGGCCACCTGTTCCCAGGTGCGTGGAAAAATCACAATCTCAATCGTGCCCTGTAAATCCTCGAGCGTGGCGAACGCCATGGTTTTGCCAGTCTTGGTCGTGTGCGTGCGAAAACGAGAAATCAGTCCCGCAACTCGCACACGCTCGTCTTGCGCAGCCTCCCCAAGTTGCGCGGAAGAATGCGAGATAAAATCCTGCAGATCATTCATCATTGGCGCCAGTGGATGATCGGAGATATACAACCCGATGAGCT
>JADYYC010000274.1 GCA_020853835.1 Anaerolineales bacterium | reverse complement strand
GACCTCCGGCGTGAGCGAGGGAGAGTTGCGGATATCAAAGCGGAGCTGCACCGAGGTGGAGACCTTGTTCACGTTTTGCCCTCCTGGGCCCGAAGCGCGCACAAAGCTGAACTCCAGCTCGCTTTCAGGCAGAACCACGTCGTTCGTAACCACAATCCCCGATACAGGCTCCATACGTTTATTTTACCAAGTCCCGGATCACAAGTCTCCGAACGGTCGAATTTTTCACGGTTGTCTTTTATAATTGAGGGTGCAAAAACCAAACCCATATCTCACATTCTCGCTCCGCGCCGCCTGACCGGCGTCCGCGATGTGCGCGAAAATCGTTTTCCTAGCGAAGAACACCTTTCCAAACCATCCTACGGAGGTAATAATGGCTGATAAAGGCAAAGTCAAAGTGGGGATCATCGGCTCGCAGTTTGAAGCGACTATCCACGTGGAATCGTTCCACATACTGCCGCATGAAGCCGAGGTGGTGGCAATCGCCTCGCCCACGCCCGGTCACGCCGCCGGCCTGGCGAAGCAATATGGCATCCCCAACGTGTATACCGATTACCGAGAAATGCTCAAGCAGCCCGACATCGAGATGGTCACCATCGCCGCTCCGAACCGCCTGCACTGCCAGATGACGGTGGACATCGCCAACGCGGGCAAGCACGTGGTGTGCGAAAAGCCGCTCTGCATGACCCTCGAGGAAGCTGACCTGATGATCGAAACCTGCAAGAAGCAGGGCGTTTTGCTGATGTACGCCGAGGAATTGTTCTTCACCCCCAAGTATGTAAAAGTCAAGGAGATGGCCGACCAGGGTGCGTTCGGCAAGCTCTACCTGGTCAAACAAAGCGAGAAGCACTTCGGTCCCCACGGGGGCTGGTTCTGGGACGTGAGCCAATCGGGGGGCGGGGTGTTTATGGATATGGGCTGTCACGGCATTGCTTTTGCTTACTGGTTCTTCGACCGCCCAAAGCTAAAAAAGGTCACCACCCACATGGACACCCATGTGCACAAGGAACTGACCAAAGGCGAAGACAACAGCATCTGCATCATGGAATTCGAAGGCGGCGCGGTGGGGTTGATCGAAAGCAGTTGGGCCAAGCCCGGCGGGATGGACGACCGCATCGAGGTCTACGGCAGCGAAGGGGTAGCCTACGCCAACTTGCTCATGGGCAACGCCATCCCTACCTTTAGCGAGAACGGCTATGGCTATGCGGTGGAAAAAGCCCCCACCACGAAGGGCTGGTCCTACCCCGTCTTTGACGAGCTTTACAACTACGGCTTCCCCCAGGAGATGCTCCACTTCGCCCGCTGTGTGCGCGGCAAAGAGACCTGTCTTGCCACCGGGGAGGACGGGCGCTTTGTCCAGGAGGTGCTATACGCGGGTTACCAATCCGCCGGCCTGGGGCAGACGGTTGAGTTGCCGTTCAGGCCTCAAGGCGTCGCCCGCCCGATCGACCTGTGGTATAACCCAATCAAGTAACCCGGAAGATCGCCGTCTCGCACTCCGGCCGCGCCCAAAAAACACACAATGATCGGCAGTAAAAATTTTCATGGAGGTAAAAGGAAATCAATATGACAGCGCAATTGAACAGTAAGACGATCACCTATGAACAGCTTGCCAAAGTCATCGACCACTCGCTCTTAAAGCCCGAGATGACCGAAGCGGAAGTGGTCGCTGGTTGTGAGCTGGCCAAGAAATACGGAGTGGCATCCGTGTGCGTCAAGCCGGCGGACGTGCCACTGAGCGCCCGCATCCTGAAGGGATCGGGCGTGGCGGTCGGCACGGTGGTTGGCTTCCCGCATGGCAGCTCTACCACGGCCGTCAAGGTCTGCGAGGCCCAGGATGCCATTGCCAACGGCGCGGAAGAGCTGGATATGGTCTTGAACATCGGGGCGCTGCGCTCGGGAAAATACGATTACGTGCGCGAGGACATCCGGGGGGTGGTCGCGGTCGCCAAACCAAAGGGCGTGCTGGTCAAGGTGATCCTGGAAAACGCCTATCTCACGGACGAGCAGAAGGTCAAAGCCTGCCAGCTTGCCGAAGAGGCCGGGGCGGATTTTGTAAAAACTTCGACCGGCTATGCTCCCTCGGGCGCGACCCTGGAGGACGTCAAACTGATGCGCCGCAGCGTGGGCCCGCACGTCCAGGTAAAGTGCGCCGGCGGGGTGCGAACGCTCCAGGCGCTCCTGGATATGATCGACGCGGGCGTCACCCGCTCTGGCGCGACCGCCACGGCGGCTATCCTGGATGATTTCAAGCAACGGCACCCCTGAGGAGTAAAGACATGGAAACTAAAAACGAGAGCCAGGACATTCGCGTCGGCATCGCCGGAACGGGTTTTATCGGACCCGCCCACCTGGAAGGACTGCGCCGCAACAACATCCAGGTGACCGGCCTGGCCGAATTCTCCTATGAACTGGCCCAGAAAAAAGCCGCCGAACTGGGGATCGAAAAAGCCTATGAATCCTTCGAGGCCATGATCGCCGACCCGGCCATCACCGTTGTCCACCTGGCCACCCCTAACCGGCTGCACTTCGAGCACGCCAAGGCGGCGCTGCTGGCTGGAAAGCACGTCGTCTGCGAAAAGCCGCTGGCGATGAACAGCGCCGAATCTGCCGAGCTGGTGCGGCTCGCCGCCGAGATGAAGCGGGTGAACGCCATCAATTTCAACCTGCGCTTCTATCCATTGGTGCGGCAGGCCCGCCAGATGGTCCAAAACGGCGAGTTGGGAAACCTCTTCATCCTGCAAGGCTCTTACCTGCAAGACTGGTTGCTCTATGAAACGGACTGGAACTGGCGCCTGGTGCCCGAAGAGGGCGGCACATTGCGGGCGGTGGCAGACATCGGTTCGCACTGGCTCGACCTGCTCACGTTCATCACGGGCCTGCGCATCGAGTCCGTCTTCGCAGATTTCAAAACCTTCCTGCCCACCCGCAAGAAGCCCGCCAAACCGGTAGAAACTTACTCTGGAAAGATCCTCAAACCCGAGGACTACATCGACCAGCCCATCTACACCGAGGATTATGCGACGATCCTGCTCCACTACGAAAACGGCGTCCGGGGCGTGTTGACCGTGGCCCAGGTGTGCGCGGGTCGGAAGAACCGCCTCTATTTCGAGATCGACGGCTCCAAATCCTCCCTTTCGTGGGATTCGGAACACCCCAACGACCTCTGGCTGGGACACCGCGACGAGCCAAACGGCATCCTGATGAAGGACCCGTCCCTGGTCGATCCCGAAGTGCGCCCATTCATCGGCTATCCCGGCGGGCACCAGGAAGGCTTCCCAGACACATTCAAGCAATTGGTTGGCTCGGTCTATCAATACCTGCGCGCGGGTGATTTTTCTGCCACCCCCGTCTTCCCGACCTTTGCGGACGGGCATTATGAAATGCTGCTTTGCGAAGCGATCGAAAAATCGGCCAAAGAGGGCCGTTGGTGCGAGGTTGGAAAATAAACCAGCCGCATCTATCTTTTAATCTAAAACAATATTCTTTTGGAGGGAAAAAATGAAACTTGGCTTGTTCACCGCAGCCTTCCCACAGTGGACCCTGGAACAGGTTGCCGATTGGTCGGCAGCCAACGGCTTCGAGACGGTGGAGATCGCCTGCTGGCCGTTTGAAAAAGCCACCCGGCGCTATGCCGGCGTGACCCACATCGACGTCGCCAACCTGGATAAACCCAGGGCGAACGCCATCCGCGCCATGCTCGCGGATAAGGGCCTCGGCCTCTCCGCCCTTGGCTACTACCCCAACCCGCTTCACCCCGACCTGGAGCACCGCCAGTACGTCATCGACCACCTCAAGCGGGTCATCCTGGCAGCCGAGCTCTTAGAAGTTCCCGTGGTCGGCACTTTCATCGGCAAGGACAAAGACAAGACCGTACCCGCCAACCTCGAAGAGTACGCTCGGGTCTGGCCGCCGATCGTGAAGTTCGCGGCCGAGCACGGGGTGAAGATTGCGATCGAAAACTGCCCCATGATCTTCTCCTACGATGAGTGGCCGGGCGGCAACAACCTCGCCAGCACGCCAGCCATCTGGAAAAAGATGTGGGAAATCATCCCCGATGAAAATTTCGGGCTGAACCTCGACCCCTCCCACCTGATCCTCCAGATGATCGACTATGAGCGGGTGGTGTACGAGTTTGGGAGCAAGATCTTCCACGTCCATGCCAAGGATCTGGAGATCGACCGCGAAGGCTTTTACCAGAACGGCGCCCTGTCGCAGGGCATGGGATGGCAGGTGCCGCGCCTGCCCGGCCTGGGCGAGATCCGCTGGGATCGTTTTATCAGCGCCCTCTACAAGGTCGGCTACGATTACGTCATCAGCATCGAGCATGAAGATCGGGCTTTTGAGGCGACCGAAGACCTGGTCCAGCGCGGGTTCTTGCTCTCGCGCGACGTATTGCGCCCATATATCAAATAATTAATCAGCCTCCCCGGCTAAGGCAGGTTCGAGATGAAACACTTCGTAGGCATCGACATGGGCGGCACTAACATCAAAACCGGCATCGTCGATCTGTCCGCCGGGGAGGTCGTCTATTCCAGCACCACCCCCACCCTGGGGCGCCTCGGGCACGAGGCCGTGATGGGGCGCATGGCGGACCAGGTTTTGGAAACAATTCAAAGTAGCGGTCTTTCCACGGCGGAGGTCGGCGGCGTGGGCATCGGCGTGCCGGGCGTGCTCGATCTCGACCAGGGGCAGACGCTGTTCCTGCCCAACCTGCCGGGCAACTGGCGCAACGTGCCGCTAAGCCTCACGATCGAATCAAAGACGGGCCTGCCGGTCGCGCTGCTCAACGACGCGCGCGCGATCACCTACGGCGAGTGGAAGTTCGGGGCGGGCAAGGGCGTGGACACCATCGCCTGCTTCACCCTGGGGACGGGCATCGGCGGCGGCCTCGTCATAGGAGGCCGGCTTCACCTGGGCATCGGGGGCACGGGCGGCGAATTAGGCCACCAGTGCATCGACGCCAACGGCCCCATCTGCGGCTGCGGCGGGCGCGGCTGCCTCGAGGCCTACGCCACCGGGCCAGCCATCGCCGCGCTGGGGGTGCGGGCCGTCTTGCAGGGGCGCACCACCTCGCTGGGCGAGCTGGCTGGATCGGATCTGAACAAAATCACCCCCGAACTGATCTGGCAGGCGGCCCGGCAGGGCGACCCGGTTGCCAACGAAATTTACGAGACGGTCGGAGACTACCTGGGCATCGCCATCAGCAACATCCTCGTGACCATCGGCCCGCGCAAAGTGGTTCTGGCGGGCGGCGTGGCAGGCGCCGGCGACCTGCTGCTCAACCCGATCCGGCGCAGGATCCGCGCGCAGGTCTTTATGATGCCCGCCGACCAGGTCGAAGTGGTCATCGCCAGCCTGGGGCAGAACGCCGGGGTCCTCGGCGTAGCAGCCTGGGCGGCTCAAACCCTGTCAGGGTGATGAACCCATCCAACCAACACAGTACGCATCAGGACTACTCAATGACTAGACCCATCATATTAACCACCGGTCAGTGGGCGGACCTCCCTTTAGAGGTCCTGGCTCAAAAGCTTCAGGCCTGGGGCTATGAGGGGGTAGAGCTGGGCTCCGGCGGGGATCATTTCGACGTCGAGGCCTGCCTCTCCAGCGACCGCTATGCCCGCGAGAAGAAAGACCTGCTCGTCAAATACGGTTTGAAGTGTTACGCCATCTCCAACCATAGCGTCGGGCAGTGCATCTGTGACGATATCCTGGACGAGCGCCACAAAGCCATCATCCCGGCGAGCGTCTGGGGCGACGGCAAAGCGGAGGGCGTGCAGCGGCGCGCCGCGGAGCACATGATCAACGCCGCGCATGCCGCCGTCCTGATGGGCGTCCCGGTCGTCACGGCTTTCACGGGTAGCAGCATCTGGCGCAAGCTCTACTTCTGGCCCCCCACCTCGGACGAGGTCATCGAGGCCGGCTACCGGGATTTCGCCGGACGTTTCACCCCCATCTTCGACGCCTTCGCGGGCCTGGGGGTAAGGTTTGCGCTCGAGGTTCACCCGACCGAGATCGCCTACGATATCCACACCATGCGCAAAGCCTTGCAGGCTGTGGATCACCACCCCGCTTTTGGGATCAATTTCGACCCCAGCCACTTGATCCACCAGTTCGTCGACCCGGTCAAGTTCCTGGAAAGCTTCCCGGAGCGCATCTTCCACATGCACGTCAAGGATACCCGCCGCAACCTGGACGGCTTCAACTCCATCCTGGCCTCGCACTTGAACTTCGGCGACCCGCGCCGGGGCTGGGACTTTGTCTCACCCGGTCACGGGGACGTCGATTGGGAACAGGTCATGCGGACGCTGAACCGCATCGGCTACCAGGGGCCGCTCACGATCGAGTGGGAGGACAGCGGGATGGATCGTGAATGGGGCGCCCAGGACGCCCTGGCGCTCGTGCGGCGTTACAGCTTCCCCGCTTCAGGGCAGGCGTTCGACGCGGCCTTTGCGCGGCGCGAGTGAGCGCAAGGGCGGCTTTGAGCGCCGCTCAGCTCGAAAAATGAGCCCGGAACTGCGCCAGCACCTGCGCAGGGCTCGCCGTCCCGGTGACGCCGATCTGCTGGATCACGATCGAGGCTACCAGGTTTCCCAGAAACCCGGCCTCTTCGAGCGTCGCCCCGGCGCACAGCGCCGCCCCCACCGCAGCGTTGACGCTGTCGCCCGCGCCGACGACATCGATCTCTCCCTGCACAGGTAGGGCGGGGATCAGGGCGCCGTCCCGGTCGGGCCCCTCGAGCAGATAGATCCCCTCGTTCCCGAGTGTGATCACGACCGGGCAGCCCGTGCGCCCGCTCAAGATCCGCCCGCAGCGCGCCGCGTTGTCCACCGCGTATTCATCGCTGGAGCCGGTCAGCCCGGCGGCGCGCATGGCTTCGCTCAAGTTCGATTTCAAGATCACGGATTTGAAACGATCCAAAAACTCGCGCGAGTCCACCTGGATGACCTTACCCGGGTTGGCAGACGCCTGGCGCTCGATTTCGGCCCGCAGCCGGTCGGTAACCACGCCGCAGTTCAGACAGCGCGCCTGATCCACCACCAACATGCCATGCGCCTCGGGCAGGAGACGGCGCATTTGCTCGATCAGGCGCTCTTCCAGGCGGGGGTCCAGCGGCTGGCGCGGTTTGACATCCATGCGGTTCAGCTCGCGCATCGAACCGTCAGGCTCGCGCAGCATGGGTTTGTTGTAGGTCGGGGTCGCAAACCCGGGCTCCCGCAGATAGCCTCGCACGTCCACCCCGTCCTCGACCAGCTTCTGGCGCAGATCGTACCCATTGCCGTCATCCCCGCCCAACCCCAGGGCAAGCACCCCCGCGCCGAGGGAGCGCAGGTTAGCGGCTACCACCCCCGCCGTGCCGGGATACTTGCGCGTCTCGACCACCTGGTAGGCTTCCAGCCCGGTCTCGAGCGAAATCTCGCTCAAGCTGCGATCCAGGGTGAGATAGTTATCGAGGAAAAAGTCTCCAAACACCAGAACGCGGAGTTCCGGCATTTTGGAGAGGATTTCTTCCAGGCGTTGCAGTTTCATCACTGCCATTCAGGCTCCTGCGGTCTGTTCGATGACCCGGTGGTAGAGGTTGGGCACCGTCAGGGCATGGTCGCCCTGAACATAGAAACTCTCACCTCCGTCCTGCACCGTGCGCACCAGGATGGTCTTGTAGGGCCGGTAATAATAGGGGGCGGTCCCGCGCGGCGCCTCCACCCGGTAATCGGGCCCCAGATCGTGCAGGTCGAACACCGCGGTGGTGAAATGAGCGATGCTCTGGCCTTGCTGGCGGGCGAGATTGCGCGCCATGGCCAGCGCTTTAAGATAGACCTCCGGCCCCATCACCGCGGTCCCGATGTTGAGCATTACGCCGTGCTCAAGATGGCGGATCGCCTCTGCGAAGACCAGAAAATCCGCGTACGAGCTGGCGCCCAGCGCGGCGCCGTCCAGGTTGGGGTGCTCGTGGATGATGTCCTGCCCGACGCAGACGTGGATCGTGACCGGCACCCCGAGCCGGTAGCCCTGGGCGAGGATGGAGATTTGCTTGTTGGGGAAATCGCCCGTCTCGATCATCCTGCCGAGCGCCTCCCCCAACCCGATCCCGTCCCGCATGGCGCTGGCCATGGCATCGTTGATCTGCCCGGTCTCTTTCCACAGCCCAAACTGGCCTTCGGAGATGTACCTCGCCACGCTTTCGGTGGTCTCGCCGATCAGGGCGAACTCGAAATCGTGGATGGGGACCGCCCCGTTCATGGCGATGTGCGTAATCAGGCCGCGCCTCATCAGGTCGATCAAGAGGGGCGAATTGCCCCGGCGTAGGACGTGCGCCCCCATCATCAAGATGACCGGGGCGCCGAGCCGGCGGGCGGTCACGATGCGCTGCGCCAGGGTATCGAGGTCGGGTTGGGCGACGCGCTCATAGGGGGAATCGGGGTAGATCAGCACGTCCAGGCTCAGGTCATTTTTCCGTTCGCGGAGCGGCTTCAGGATCAACTTTGTGCGGTCAAATTGTGGGTACGGCATTTCAGCCTCTGTGGTTTGGAAACAGATATTCTTCGAGCAGGATCGTCTCGCGGAAGTCGGGGATAATGAGGTCCGCCCCGGCGCTGATCAGGCGGCTGCGCTTCCACTCATCGACCCCGCAGCGTTTTTTTTCATCCGAGGCCACCCCCACCGCGATCCCGCCAACCGATTTGGTGTCTTCGATCTCGACGTAGCCATCTCCAAAGGCGACGAAATTATCGCCGTGCAAGTCATGGGTCTGGACGATGCGATCGATCACCATCTTCTTGGAAAAATTAACATAATCGTCCTGGGCGCCGTAAATCCCTTCGAAATAGTCCGTCAGGCCAAGCAGCGCCGCTTCTTCATCGACAAATTCCTGGTCCGTGCCGGAAGCCAGATAACAGGCCACACGATGCTTCTTCATCACATCCAACCAGGGGATGCTCCCCGGCACGCTCATCTCATCCGGCTGCGCCCGACCGGACTTCAAATCCGCGATCCGGTCCTGGATGTGGCGCGAAAGGCGCTCGTGATACAGGTTTTTATAATAGGACGGCTCGCGCGGGGTCCCGCCGCGCTGCGAGATTTCTTCGCACAACTGGATCATCTGGTAAATGGTCTGTTTCCCGGTCAGGCGCGTGACGAATTCCTTCACCACGCGCTCCACCTCGGCGGGCGCTTCGTGATCCGGCGTG
>JADYYC010000273.1 GCA_020853835.1 Anaerolineales bacterium | reverse complement strand
TGCCCACCCAGAGCGCCTGGTGATACCCTTTGCTGCGGGCTAATATCCAGAAGTCCAGCTTCTGATTGGGCGAGTTGCGCACCGTAAACCAGCGTTCGCTTTCATCGTCATCGTCAAAATCAAAATAACCTGAAGATACAATCTGCACCCCCCACTTTCGCAAATATTCCAGGGCATCGGCATTACCAGGGATACGCTTTGTGAGGAATCGGATCGCATGAGACGGGTCGCAGTAAGGCGCAAGCCAGCACGCAATGTAGATATCTTCCGGTTTTTGATAGGCGGCAAGAAATTTTTGGGAGGGCTCGATCCAGCGGCTGGTTGGGGTTGCCGGGTGCGTTGAGACGTCATTGAAAAATTCAACGGCAAGGTCGAAATCACCCGCAAGCGCATGATACACACCCAGGCGGTATTTCCATTCGTCAATCGCGTCAAGAGGATATGGTTCGCCATCCGTGTTTTTTTCAGGAGGCCAAAAAGGCAACAGCTCTTCCATCAACGCTGCGGTTGTCTCGACCCCCCAAAAGCGATCCGCCAGGTCAATAATCGGTTCGCATTCGCTGAGATCGTCGGGGGGCTCATCAAATTTAAGTTGCCGTCCGCTCTGTTTAAAATACAACCCGTTCCAGCGGTAGGATATCTGTATTTGCAACGGGCAGGCTGGAAAAACGGTCGTTTGAAAAACCAGCTCATTCTTACCGTTCTGATCAGTACGCAGCGCCCAGTAATTCCGAAACTCGCTTCCAACCTCGAATATGCCCTTATCGGGCAGAAAGTTCAATTGCACAGGGGGGACTTTCCCGAGGTTGAATACACGCAGCGGCTGAAGCACCGTCTCGCTTACCAGCGTCGACTGGTAAATCGCGATCTCCATGCCGTTTGAAGCAGCGTTGTCCAGGTCGGCCAAAATCCAATTCGACTGCCGGGGATGGACAAAGTCGAAATCTGTCCAAATTGGGTAGGCCTCATATCCTGCGCTTTTGTGGAGCAGCCAGATAAAAGCGCTGCCACCCTGGCCGCGCAGTTCGACGATAAAACTGTCCAGAAATCCCGGCGGAACTGATCCTTGCGCCATAAATAAAGTGAGGGCCGGCTCCTGGATCGGAAACCAGGCATACAACTCCTCAATACTTGTCTGGTCTCGATTCAGGCCATCCGCAATCAACCCTGCGTATACTTCTCCAGACTCGACGCTTCCCATCAACATCAGGTTATGCGCCAGCGCCCAGCGCCAGTTCTCAGCCTCAGGCGCATCAGAAAAACGCAGCAGCGCCTCCCGGTAAGCGAATGCGGGATATTGATACGACTGGAAATAGGCCGCTTTTCGTGCTGGATCTGTGTCGGTCAACACTCCCAATGGAAATCCTTGCATGGTCAACGCCATCTGGTCGGCTCTGGTTTCATCCCAGCCAACCAACTGATATGCGCCATCAAAAACCAAAGCCGCTGCGGGTGTCAGGCTGGGCAGCATGGCGCGAAGCGGGAAATCCGTCGCAGCCGGGGTACCGGTGAACGGCAGAGTTGGAGCAGGAGTTTGGGTCGAGGTTGGGCGCGGGGTCCAGGTCGGCGTTGGCGTAAGAGTCTCGGTCGGGATGGAGGTCGATGTCCCGGAAGAGCGCAAAGTGACGGATGGCGTCAAAGTCGGATTTCTGAATACAACCGATCGAAATGAAACATATCCGATCATCATCACGATCAAACCGGTGGCGCAAATCGCAAGCAAGATCAGGTTTACTGCCAGTAACCTGATGCGGCTTTTTTGTGAAACCGACTCTTCAGTCAAAACATTAATTCCATGTAAACGGGTGTGTCCCCCTCATTGTGAAAACTCAGGCGCCTCGGCAAGGACCTGAGCAAGGATTGTCTCGATCTGTGTTTTCGTCAGATCGATCAGAGGTGATCGGACCTTCCAGGAGGGGAATCCATGCAGATGATGGATCAATGCTTTATAGAGGGGGGGGTTGGGAGGAAACCGCTCCATGATCGATCGCCCCAGAATAACCCGCTCCCTTGCCGAGAAATCGACGTTCCCCTGTTGGCGCGCATCCCAAATCAGGCGCAGATCGGGTGATCGGAGGTTCGCCATGGCGGTGATGCATCCCGCGGCGGCGTTTTCGAGAGCCAGGTCGAACAACGAATCGGTGCCGTTAAACACCCGCAGGTTTGTCCCAAACCGCTCTCCAAGCTGGCAGGCAAAATTCTTATCCGCGCTCGAGTCTTTTATCCCGATAACGTGACCCGGGAATGACGTCAGGAGGCGATCAAAGAAATCCAACGAGAGCGAGATTCCAGTGAGCGAAGGGATATGGTATACCAGTAGCGCAGCGCCAGAGGGAAGAGATCTGCGGAGAATCTGCGAAAACCACTCGTAAATCCCATCTTCGCTCGCCTTGCGGAAGAAATACGGCGGCAACACAACCACGCCATCCGCCCCCAAATCGAATGCCGCTTTGTTTAGCGCGACCGTCTCTTCAAGGCTGGGGGTTCCGGTTCCCACCAGGATCTTAAATTGCGGATGTTCCTGACGAACAGTTACCCCAGCCCGGACGATCCGCACCCGTTCATCTGGAGAGAAGGACGGCCCCTCCCCCGTAGTTCCGAGCAGCAACGCGCCATGACTGCCTCGTTCTGCCAGGAACTTGAGCAGGCCGGGCAACTCCCCCTCAGCCAGCGACCCATTTTCATGCAATGGGGTCAAGGCCGCTGTGATGACCCCGTTCAATTCAGATGTATCAGTCATATACAAATTATAACGGATATCAACCAGCTTGATAAACTCGGGCGAGGCTGGTATATTTGCTTCCATGTATGTTACGAGGACTGCTCTGGCGCTCGGCCTCCTGGTTTTTGTCCTCGCTTTCTCCGCCTGCGCACGGGCAGAAGTCACGCCATCGTTTTTCCCGGACCAACCCGACATAATCCCAAAAACACCCAGTCTGCCTCCGGTTCGCACCGCCTTCCCGACTGAGGAGATCCTGCGCGGCACGATCTCAATCCGACACTCCTGGGATGAGACCAAGCTGCCAGTCCTGGCTCAAATCATCAAGAACTTCCAGGCCCTTTATCCCAACGTCCTGTTCGACGTGATGTTCATCCCTAAGGATATCTTGTTTGACCGATTTGCCGCCGATTCGCGCGAAGGCATTGGCCCCACCTTGCTGCTTGCGCCGGCCGAGTGGGGGCCATCGCTTTTCGATCAAGGATTGGTTTCGGATATCACGGGCGACGTCAGTCAAAACGTCCTGGACACGCTTAACCAGCCCGCGCTTAAAGCCGCTGAATATGAAGAGCAGTTGATTGGGCTGCCTTACACGATCCAGGGCGTTGTCCTTTTTCGAAACCAGGGCATCATCACCATCAAGCCAGACACATTTCACGACCTGATGATGCTGGCTCAGACCTCCTCGCAGGGCGATGTGATCGGAGCGTATTTAGAACGCAGCTTCTTTTACTCCGGCGCCCATTTAAGCGGCATCGGCGGGCAGCTTATCGATGAAAATAATCTTCCCGGGTTTAACAATGGCAAAGGCATAGAATGGCTCGAGCTTCTGAAGCTGTTTGAGCAGGCCGGCCCGACATGTTTTTTTTCGGATGACGACCTAGAAAGGTTTAAGGCCGGCAAAGTTGGCTGGATTATCGATGGAACATGGAATATATCTGTGTTGGAGGATGCAATCGGCGGCGACAAACTGGCGATTGACCCCTGGCCTGTTTACGGAGATGGCCGGCTTTCCGGTTATGTGACTTCAGAGAACATTTACTTGAATGCCAAGACAAATCCTGGAGATCGAAGGGCGGCTCTAAGGTTCATGGAATATCTGGTCTCGCCGGAATCGCAAACCCTGCTGGCAGAAAATGAGCTCATCCCAAGCGCCAGTCACGTCTTTTTGAGCAGTTCAGATCAGTCAAATCTGATAAGCCAGGCCTTCCAGGCGTTATCCGGCGGCGCCCCATACCCCGTCCATCCGGACATCTCCATCTATCGTCAAAATATCGATAATGCCCTGCGAGCCTATCTTGAACAAGGCGTGCCGGCGGATCAGGCGCTCCAAAACGCTCAGGACATGATCCTTTCGCAAAGCGCAGACACGGCTGCACCCACACAACCTTGAACAGAGTTTTTCAAAACCCTTCCATAGTTTGTTTCATAATACTTGTAAAAACTAATATCATGCTCCGCATCAGGCAAGACCTTGTAAATGATGTTTGTATTCCTGAATGATGACAGTTGGCACTAGCCAAATATAAATGTGCGATGTTTAATAAGATAAACATGGTTGGATTTGATTCCGGACATAAATTCAATTAAGGAGGTCTGCATGCCGGTAAGAGGCTGGATTGAAGTAGATCACAAGTACTGCAAGGGATGCGAGTTGTGCGTGGATGCATGTCCTCAAGATGTTCTGGCGCTGGACACGGAGCATTTCACATCCAAAGGATTTCACCCGGTTCACCTAATAGCGGATGGCTGCACAGGCTGCGCAATTTGTGCTTTAGTCTGCCCCGAAGCAGCCATAACGGTTTACCGGCAAACCCCTGTCAAAGCGGTAGCCTGAACCTGGAGGATGAGACATGGCGCGTGAACTACTTGTAGGAAATCGGGCAATGGCAGAGGCAGCGGTTCGGGCTGGCGTGCAGGCTTATTTTGGCTACCCTATTACGCCCCAAACCGAATTGCTGGAATGGATGTCAAAGCGAATGCCAGAGCTTGGTCGGGCGTTTCTGCAGGCCGAGAGCGAAGTCGCGGCGATAAACATGGTCTATGGAGCAGCTTGCACGGGCGTGCGTGTTATGAGCTCCTCTTCGAGCCCCGGCGTCAGTCTGATGATGGAGGGCATCTCCTATATCGCAGGCACCGAATTGCCTGTCGTCCTGATCGATGTGATGCGCGGCGGTCCGGGCCTGGGAAATATCGCCCCTTCCCAGGGAGATTATAACCAGATCGTTCACGGTGGCGGGCATGGCGACTATTTCCCCATCGTGCTGGCCCCATCCAGCGTTCAGGAAGCTATCGATTTCACAGTGCTTGCATTTGACCTGGCGGAAAAATATCGCTCCCTTGTTTTTGTGCTCGCAGACGGAAACATCGGCCAGATGATGGAGCCAGCAGAGCTGCCCCCCATGCAGCCAGTTGATCGCCCGATCCCCGATTGGGCAGTGCGAGGTTCGTTGGGCCGTGAGCGGCGCATATTGTCCTCGATTTATATCCGCCCCGAAGATGAGGAAGTAACCAACCTGCGGCTGATCGAGAGAGCAAGAACAATCGAGGCGAATGAGGTTCGTTACAAAGAATACTATCTGGACGACGCCGAGATTGTGGTGATCGGCTTCGGAACTGCCGGAAGAGTCGCTTTTTCGGCAGTCCGGGAAGCCCGATCAAAGGGGATCCGCGCGGGTTTGCTGCGCCCAATCACGCTCAACCCATTTCCATCGAAAGTAATAGCCGAGCTGGCCGCAAATGCCCAGGCTATGCTTGTCGTCGAAATGAACAGCGGGCAGATGTTGGATGATGTCGTCCGCTACACCACGGGTCAGGTCCCGATCGAATTCTACGGTCGGATGGGCGGGGTTGTTCCCTTCCAGGATGAGATATTAACCGAAATTCAACGCCTGGCCCACCAGACGCCGGCCCTGGGAATTGATCCACGTGAGAACTGGCTGCGCCAAATGAAAGAGAGGCTGAATTAGTGTTGCCAACGAAAGAACGGAATGGAGAGATGCAAATGATGGATGCTCCAGCACAGGTTGTCTATAAACGCCCTGAATCTTTGACCGCAACCCCTACGACCTATTGCCCCGGTTGCACGCATGGCATCGCGCATCGCCTGATCGCAGAGGTGCTTGATGAAATGGGCATACAAGAGATTTCAATTGGCGTAGCGCCAGTCGGTTGTTCGGTCTTTGCCTACAACTTTTTCGATTGCGACTTCGTCGAAGCCGCGCACGGTCGCGCCCCAGCCATGGCGACCGGGATCAAACGCGTGTTGCCAGAGCGCATTGTATTCACCTATCAAGGTGACGGCGACCTTGCCTCGATCGGGATGGCAGAGATCATGCACGCCGCGGGCCGGGGTGAAAACATCACGGTCATTTTTATTAACAATGCAGTTTACGGGATGACAGGCGGGCAAATGGCGCCCACCACGCTTCCAGGGCAAAAAACGACCTCTTCACCATACGGTCGAGATGTTGAACAACATGGTTATCCATTGCGCATGGCAGAAGCGCTCGCAACGATGGATGGGACTGGTTATTCCGTGCGTCGCAGCCTGCATGATCCTAAGCATATCCGCCTGGCAAAGAAGGCCATTCGAATGGCCTTCGAAGTGCAGAAACGCGGCCTGGGTTTTTCAATAGTCGAGCTTTTATCCTCCTGTCCAACCAATTGGGGCCTGTCGGTTCAGGAATCGCTTAAATACATTGAAGAGCGCATGGTTCCGGTTTACCCGCTGGAGGATTTCAAAGTCAATCCAGCGCTCATCGGCGTGAAAGTATAAAGAGCGGAGGCGATCGGATGCAAACTGAAATTATCATCGCAGGGTTTGGCGGTCAGGGGATTTTATTTGCCGGTCAACTGATCGCATACGCCGCCATGGACTCGGGTAAAAACGTCACCTGGATTCCATCCTATGGTCCGGAGATGCGTGGCGGCACTGCAAACTGCACGGTCATCGTCGCTGACGAAGAAATCGGCGCGCCAACCGTCCGCAACCCCAGGGCGGCCATGGTTTTTAACCTCCCATCCTTCGATAAATACGAACCGCTCGTCGTTCCAGAAGGCGTGCTGATTGTAAATAAATCGCTCGTCGACCGGGAATATGAGCGTGATGACCTGATCACCGTGATGATCCCCGCCAATGAAATTGCCGAATCGTTGGGTGAGAAGAGATTGACGAACATGGTTATGCTGGGCGCGCTGCTTGAGCATTTGCCTGTGCTGAGCATCGATGCAATCGAGAATGCGCTCTCGCAACATCTTCCCGAACGTCACAAACATCTTTTGCCGTTGAACTCGAAAGCTCTGCTCGAAGGAGCCCAGTTCGCAAGAGAAGCATTTGCGCCGATCAAGTAGAGGTTCATAAGACCTTTTTCACCATAGCTTACCTTTAAGCCCCTCGAATGGAGCTTCCAAAGAGGGGCTTTTGTTTTTTGACTAATTTTTGATAAAATAGAGCACAGGAGTTGAATGTGAAGAGATTAGCGCTTGTTACTGTCATGCTTATGTTCGTCGTCAGCGGATCGGGGTGCAGCGCAATTCCATTCTTGGGGCCAACCCAGACCCCAACACCAACGCATACGCCATTACCAACGCCGACTTCACCGCCTACGAATACCCCCGAACCGACTTTGACGTTTACCCCGCCCCCACCCACAGATACCCCTCCTCCGCCGCCGACCGAAGCTCCCACGGTTCCACCGCAGCCATCCGCTACACTGAGCGCAGACCAGGCAGTCCTGGTTTATTACATCAACAAGAACGAGAAGGGACCATATGGTTGTGGCGAGGCGCTTTGGTATTTCAAAACTCACTATCCAAAAACTGGGAACATCCCTGTCGATGTGACAAATGCGCTGAGGACGATCCTTTCATACCATAGCGACACGATCGGCATTTTACATAACCCAGGTTATGCATCAAACCTGGCCGTGAAAAATGTTGAGTTTTCCAGTGGGCAAATCAAGGTTTATCTGAGCGGGGAGTATGTTAAAACAAAAGACCCTTGCGACGCATCACGTTTAAAAGACCAGTTACGATTCACCATTAAGCAATTCCCGGGGATCACGTCTATCGTGATCTATATTAATGGCACGCCAATCGCCGATGTCTTGAGCAGAAAATAGCAGGTCAATGGCGAGAGAAAAAAGTGGGCGGGCGCCGAAATCCTATCAGCGCCCGCCGAAATCATTCTCCTCCTCCGAGAGAAAACCAGCGTTGGCGTTCGCAAAAATCGCTGGCTCAGGAGATGCAATTATCCTAAATTATCCCAAAATATTTGTTAGATGATTATTTCTTAATCTGGAAAAAATTCCTCTTGATTTTTCTGGAATTTATGATACGATGTACTTAGCTAACGCTCGGGTGCCCCCCTCACTCGAGCGTTAGCTCTTTAACCGAGAGGAGAGGCATTTCCTTCTTGTCATCGTAAAGAACTTCTGTCGGGGCGCTGGGATTTGAACCCAGGGCCTCTTGCACCCCATGCAAGCGCGCTAGCCGGACTGCGCCACGCCCCGTACCAAGCGAAGGGATTATAGCGCGATTGATTGGTTCTTGCAACCCTTATCCAAATAATCACGTTTTAAAAATGGATCTATTCTCTGCGGTGGGGTAAGGCGGTGGGCGTTGCTGTCGCTCCACGGCTGACTTCCCAGGTGAGCAGCCGCATCGGATCGAAGTGGACAAACAGGCCGCTTATTCGCCACAGGCGGTAATTTTGCTTCTCTTCCAGCGTGTCTGTATCACGAAATGAAGAAAACACTTCAAAACGCCAGTTCATCGGTCCAACCCGTGTTTCAAGATGAAGATGAGGGGCGTCGGTGTTCCCCGTCCTACCGACATAACCCAGCGTCTGGCATGGTTGGACCCGGCTTCCTAACACGACCAGTGGCGAAGCAATGCTCATGTGAGCATAGAGAATGTAGAGCGATTCTTCTTCCCCGATGCCAAATACGGAGATCATCTCCTTTGAGAGCAGTTCTTTTGGCGTTTCGATGATCACCATGCGGCCAAAAGGGAAGGAATCCTTGATCGCTGCCGCGACATTCCCTCCCAGGACAGACTGAATATGCGTCCCCTCGATCGCAAAATCTCCGTTCCAATGGTAGTAAGAAAAGTCCACGCCCTGATGACGGTCGTCTTTTCCCATTGGGGGCGGATGATACCCTTCTGAAATGATGAAATGCAGATCATTTAGCGCGACCCGCTCTAATGGCGAACAAACCGGCGACGCGACTGTTTGGTCCGGCGTCGCCGGCTTGGAAGGTTGCAGCTTATTTACGAAAATCGTATCGGTGGGATATGGGGTACTCGAAGCTACGAGGTTATTCTGGATCAGAGGGGTTGGGCTGTCTACCGGCTCGGGGCTTGGGGTCATATGCCGGGTATTCAAACCCGCTGCCATGGTATTTGTGGGTGGGTATTCGATCTGCAAATCAGGAACTGACCGTCCCCCAGTCTGGAAAAACATCTCGCCGACACCGGCGACGTCACAGCCGGTCAATATCCACGCGGCAACAAAGAACAGGAGGATCTTGCGGATCTCTCGTCCATGCGTCATAACAAATTCCACGCGACAAGCCAGGTCATGATTTCACATCCAGACTATATTCTAATTATACTTACGGTCATCCACATTGAGATGTCTACAGGCTTACACTTTCGTTATAATCGCTGTACAGATTTCATTGTTGATGAAAAAATGAAGTGCTTTTCGAAGAGAGGGTATCGTGCGCATTCTTTCCGTTTTTGGAACCCGGCCTGAAGCAGTAAAAATGGCGCCAGTCGTCCTCAAGCTGGCTGCAAATCCCCAAATCGAGTCCCTGGTCTGCGTGACGGCTCAACACCGTGAGATGCTTGACCAGGTGCTGGGTCTGTTCAACATCGTTCCCGATGTCGACCTGAATATCATGCGCCCCGATCAAACTCTGGCGGAGCTCACTGCGAATATCTTTAGGGAGTTAGATCCGATTCTGCAAGACATTCATCCAGATTGGGTGTTGGTCCAGGGAGATACGACCACGGTGATGTCAACCGCCCTTCTGTCTTATTACCACCGCATCCGCATCGGGCACGTGGAAGCCGGGCTGCGCACCCATAATAAATGGCATCCGTTCCCAGAAGAAATCAACCGCCGGGTAGCGGGCGTTGTGACCGACCTTCACTTTGCGCCAACCGCCTGGGCCAGAGAGAACCTGCTGCGAGAGAATGTTCCAGAGGCTCAAATCAGCGTGACGGGGAATCCGGTCATCGATGCGCTCCAAATTGTGTCCAAGTTGCCGGTTTCGGAAGCGTTATGCGAACTGCTCTCTCGACTGAACATGCCCATTGATCAAATCCCGCTGCGAACGCCCCGGCTGGTGTTGATCACGGCTCACCGGCGCGAAAATTTCGGCCAACCGCTTGAAAACATCTGTATGGCTATACGCAATCTAGCCGAGCACTACGCCGGGGAAGTTTGTTTCATCTACCCCGTCCACCTTAACCCGAATGTGCAAAACACCGCCCGCCGGATACTGACAGGCCTGCCCAACGTCGTTCTACTCGACCCAATGGACTATCTGCCCTGGGTGCAATTAATCCAGAGGGCGACTTTAATCCTCACGGATTCGGGCGGGCTGCAAGAAGAAGCCCCTGGTCTCGGTGTGCCGGTGCTCGTGTTGCGTAAGGTCACCGAGCGGCCCGAGGGCGTCGAAGCGGGGACCGTCCGGCTGGTTGGAACAGACTTCGAGACAATTGTGCGAGAAACACGCCGGTTGTTGGACGATCCCGAAGCGCATGCGAAAATGGCCCGCGCCGTCAACCCATATGGCGATGGGCATGCCGCCGATCGGATCGTTCAGGCGATTTTGGATTACAAAGACCCGCTACTTTAACGCACAGACCCTATCGAAGTTCACCGCTGATTTTCCGCAAACGCTCCTCGAGTATCAACTTAACTTGGGGCCATTCGCGGTCGATGATGCTGTAGTAAACCGAGTCGCGTATAACACCGTCGCTCCGAATCATGTGGTTGCGGAGCACGCCTTCTTTTACCGCTCCCAGGTTTTCGATCGCGCGTTGGGAGCGCAGATTTCGGGAATCGGTCTTGAATTGGACACGAATGCAACCAAGGGTCTCAAACGCATGTGTCAAGAGCAAGTATTTCGATTCGATATTCACCCCTGTGCCCTGATAAGCTACCCCATACCATGTGCCGCCGATCTCCAATGCGCGGTGCTCGGGATGGATGTCCATATAGCGTGTGGCTCCAACCGCCCGCCCGCTCTGCAAATGGATCACCGCAAAAGGCAAGTCCCCCAAATCGCGCTGGCGCTTGAGCATCTCACTCACCCACCCATAGACATCCGTCTCGCTGTCAATATCGCCGTAAACCATATAGCGCCAGATATCGGGGTCTTTACCGACCATGGCAAGATCTGCGACGTGTCTTTCATCGAGCGGTTCCAAACGCACTATTCTGCCTTGCAGCGTAACCGGGGCAATCTTCATACGCATATAAGCTCCCAGCGTTCTATGAATAAGCAATTTCCAGAAACGATTTGCGCCTCATAATAATCCATTCCAATCAACGGGACAAGATTATTCGATTCGTAACCTGTAATATAATAGAACCGCCTGGAACAAACATTCTAAAATTATCGCGCGGAAACCTGCTCTTTTATCAAACTGCCGCAGCACTTTCGGAGGGAAACAGATGGAAATCGGGATGGTAGAACGCATCGACATCGATCGAGAAATGCAGCAAGCTTATCTGGATTACGCGATGAGCGTGATCGTCGCCCGGGCGTTGCCAGACGCGAGAGATGGCTTAAAGCCCGTTCATCGCAGAATCCTTTATGCCATGCACGACATGGCGCTGCGACCCGACTCGCCCCACAAGAAATCCGCCCGCATCGTTGGCGAGGTGCTTGGCAAGTATCACCCTCA
>JADYYC010000272.1 GCA_020853835.1 Anaerolineales bacterium | reverse complement strand
GGATAAGATAAAGCTGGATCGAGTTGTCGCCTCCCGGATATTTTTGGTAGGCGAAGAGCAGGTGCGAGCCATCCGGGCTCCAGGTCGGGTCCCGGTAGCAGCAGGTTCCGTTCACCGGGTTGATCTTGACGCCTGGTTTTTTCAAATCCATGTTGTATACGTACAGGTTGCCAAACCCCTCGTTGCGGATATAGGTCGCCAGGGCGAAAAGACCCCTGCCGTCCCAGCCGAAGTTTGGGATCATCGGAGCGGCGACATATTCCTCGGGCGCGAAGCGCGGCGGCGGGAAGTTATCCAGCGCTTTGGGGTTTGGCGTGCATTCGTCCACCGGGATGACCTGAATGGTATCCGCCGAGCCAATCCCGGAGGCGACCCCCATGATAACCATAGCGAGCAGTTTGGAATCTCCTGACCAGCGCGGGAATTTCACGAAGTTCCGCAAATAGGGGGCGAAATCTTTGCATGGCGCCACGCGCGCCAGGTCGTCGCGCACACTGATCGAGCGGATTGCGTTCAGTTCGTTGGGCAGGATATAAAGCTGGTTGTCGATGCTGACCGCCACGCTCTTGCCGTCGGGCGAGATCTCAAAAGATTTGAAATACTCGGCGAAATTGAAGCAGGTGATGATCTCCTTCTGTTGGTCTTCCAGGTGAACCGAATAAGCGCATTTCCCCGAGATGTAGTTGATTGCATCGCCGGCAAGCGTCCATTGCAGGTTTGTCTTGAGCGTGCCGTCGCTGGTCAACTGTACCCGTTCGCTGCCGTCCAGGTTCGACACCCAGATGTCTTTCCCGTCGAGGTAGGCCACTTTGTCAGCGCCGCCGATCAGCGGTCCGGATGGTGGCGCGGCCGCAGGCAGCGTCTCGGTTGGCGGCGGTTCGGTTTGCGTGGGGCTTTGGGGTGGGAGGGTGACCGTCGGAGATGAAACGGGCGCCACGACCGCCGCAGTCTCTGCGACAGTTGAGGGCTCCGTTGCGGGCGGCGGCGCCTGGGTGGACGGTACGGTAGCGGTCGAGGCGGCGGTCGGGATAGCGGATGGAGTCGCAACGGACAGAAAGGCCAGCGGCCCGCGCCCCTGGCGCCCTGCAATCGCCGCCACAGACCCGGCTCCCAGCAGCAGCAACACAGCCAGAAACAAGGGAATTAACCATAGGAAAGAGTTCGTAGCCCCGCCCTGCCGGCTCGTTGGCACGGACGCGGGACTGGCGTCTATCCCTCCGGCGAGCGAGCCCAAGACTGTTTTGCCCGGCGTCATCATGGTGGTCATGTTGTAGTCCGGACGGGTGGAGCGGTCGGGGAGCACGGCCGGTTTGCCCAAAGACGGCGCGCCGTGTCCGGCTTCTGCCTGGAGCACGGCCTCCAGGTCGGCTGCCAGTTCTCCCGCGCTGGGGTAGCGGTCTTCAGGTTTCTTTGCCATCGCGCGGGCGATGACAGCCTGGAAGCCAGCCGGGAGGTCCCTCTTGTTGGCAAGGATATCAGGCACGGGCTGCAGGATGTGCATCATCATCACTTTCGCCGGCGTGTCCGATTCGTAGGGCGCCTGTCCCGACAGCATTTGATAGATCAGGACGCCGAAGGAATAGATATCGCTCTGCCCATCCAGAGATTTCTCTCCTTGCACCTGTTCTGGGCTCATGTATGCCGGCGTCCCCAGGATCGTCTCGCCGGTCAGGGTTGCGCTGCCTTCCAGCAAAATCCGGGCAATCCCGAAGTCCGACAGGTAGGCGTTGCCGTACTGGTCGAACAATATATTGCTCGGTTTGAGATCTCTGTGGATGATCTTGTGTGCGTGCGCCGCGTCCAGGGGGGGCGCCAAGCGCGAGACGATCTGCACCGTCTCGGCTGGAGAGAGCGGGCCCTCCTCCAGCCGCTCGGTCAGCGACCCGCCCGACATATAGCGCATGACGATATAGGGCTGTCCCTCCTCCTCGCCAAAATCATACACCGGCACAATCGCGGGGTGTTCCAGCAGCGCGATGGTCTTGGCCTCGCGCTCGAAGCGCACACGAAATTGAGGGTCATGCAGGAAAGCCATCGGCAGCACTTTAATGGCGACATCGCGCTCAAAGCGAGGGTCATAGGCGTGATAAACGGTCGACATGCCGCCTCGGGCGATCTCGGATTTGACCTCATAACGTCCGATCAATTTCGGAGCTGCCATAGATTATCCTGGTTAAAATTACGGGTAAAATCAGCGAAATTGTACGTTATTATACATGATAAACATTCGTGGGCCGGTCAAGTGGATGAGGCTGCCCGCTATGTAGACCTTGTATCCAGGCGCGTCGAAGCTCAATCGGTGCCGAACTGGCGGTCGCCGGCGTCTCCCAGGCCGGGAAAGATGTACCCGCGTTCGTCCAGCCGTTCGTCGACAGCCGCAAGGTGGATAGGCACTTCCGGGTGGTGCGTCCGCACCAGGGCGATGCCCTCCGGCGCGCCGATCAGCCCCACGAATTTGATCCGCGTCACCCCCCAGCGTTTGAGGATGTCGATGGTCGCCACCGCAGACCCACCCGTCGCGAGCATCGGATCGAGCACCAGGCAGACGGAGACGGTCGGCTCGACGGGGAGCTTGTTGTAATACTCGACCGGTTTTAACGTCCGCTCGTCCCGGTACAGTCCGATATGCCAGACTTCTGCCGATGGCATAAGCTCCCAAACGCCTTCCACCATCCCCAGTCCGGCGCGCAAAATTGGAACCAGCCCGACTTTTTGCATCAGCTCAGAACCCTGCATGCTGGCAAGCGGCGTTTGAACTTGCCTGGGTTTGAGCAGCAGGTCGGTGGTGGCTTCATAGGTGAGCAGCGCCCCGATCTCGCGCACCAGCTCGCGGAATTTCTTTGGGTCGGTGTTTTTATCCCTTAATTTCGTCAGTTTGTGAGCTACGAGAGGGTGGGGGGAGGGAAAGACGTTTTCCATTGGCCTGCTCCTGGACAGGATAGGCGTATTATAGTCCTAAACAAGGTTATAATTTCTGCCATGCGAGACAACCCCGAACACATCCTCAACCCACGCCCCCAGGCTGAAGATCGCTTAGATCAGTCGCTGCGCCCGCAACGCCTGGAGGGTCTGATTGGGCAGGAACGGGTAAAAGAAAACCTGGCGATC
>JADYYC010000271.1 GCA_020853835.1 Anaerolineales bacterium | reverse complement strand
CGGGCGATCTGTCCAAACGCCAGGTGGGTGAGGCCCAGCTCGGGCCGGCCGTACTGGAAGACGGCCTTTTTCAAATCCAGCACCGTGGACGAGTTGCTGAACTGAAGGGACTGCACCCCATAAAACAGGCGGTTCATGAAATTGACCAGCAAGTTCTCTGCCAGCCCCAGCGCAATCGTCCCGGCAAGCGTGACCGGGCCCGTGCCGCCTGTGGTGAGGATCTGTCCCGGAAAGGCGGGCAAGCCGCGCTCCCAGAAGAACAGGTACTGCTCCAGTTCTTCTTTGCCAAACCGGAGCGGGGAGATCATCTGGAAGGTGAGGGGCATGATCTCGGAGAGCGGCCTGCCGGAGGCCTCGGCCATGATCTCGGACATCTCCAGGATGTAGGGGAGGTTGCTGGTCAGTTGAACCTGCCCGCAGGTCCCCTTGCGGGAGTATTTCCACAAGATCAGGCGCATGTATAGAGGGGCCAACGCGTCGGGCACGTCGGAAGGGACGCCCATGCTGTCGTATATAAAATCGATATTCTTCAGGCGGTCGGCCAGGCGGGTCATCTCCACCACGGTTTTGAAGGTGTGCGGCCCGACTTTGTGAGTGTGAGGGTCGCGGTAGTATTGCGGATATGCCCCAGCCCAGAACTCAAGCCTGGACGCAACCGGCGGCGGCTCGGGGATCGAAGCGGCGAGAAACGCTTCGATCCACTTTTGGGGGAAGAAGACCATCTGCTGATCAAAATCCACCTGCGCGCCGTGCTCCGCAAAAACCGAGAGGACCCGCGGGTTGGGGATTTGTACGCCGACCTCCGCCAGGATGCGCATGGCCGTCTCGATGATCTGCTCCATTTCGAATGGGGTCAGGACCTCTGCGGCGCCAAGGACTTTCATCGGGGCCTCCTTTGCCTTAATGCGCTGAATATCGAAAGATCAGCTCGCGTAATCGATCATAGAAGTAACAATAGTCGCTCCAAGAGACGTCATCGGGCACACCATGATCTAAACCGGGAATGTAGCGACCGCTCTCCAACATAAACGGCACCTTCTTCAGTTCCTGATCAATCACGTCCCGCCCTCCCCTCAGAGCGTACTTATTCACACCCCCGATCATACCCAAACCGGGGTACTGGCGCCGCACTTCGGTAACGTCCAACCCGAACTGGGACTCCCAGGGGAAGGTAATGTTAACCCCGCCCTCGATCCACAGCGGCACCAATTTGCGCATATCGCCGTCGCTATCGACCAGGATATTTGTGCAACCCACCGCCCGCAGCGCATCCGTAAACCGCTGGTAGCGCGGCAAGAGAAAGCGACGGAACGTTGCCGGGCTGATTAATGGCCCCGTTTTAAAACACATATCTTCCCAAATGTAAAAATAATCCAGGTGAATATCGTCATAAACCTGTGTATAAACAGAAATCCACAAATCGCACAGCGTATCCAATATGTCATCCATCAGGCTGGGGTCGTCATAGAAAAGGAGCACTGCTTGCTCATAGCCCATGAGCTCCCGGATGGTGCCGAAGAAACCAATGGGCAGTTCGCCGGTATAGACGGGGTCTCCGCTTTGGGCTGCTTGAGCGCAGAGCGTTTCCCAGTCATCCGGCAACCGCTGTGGCATGTTGGGCTGCAAACGTTCTTTGTACTCATCCCAGCTCTTTCGATCCTTCACCGGCCCCTCGACGGTGATGGGCAAATGTTGGGAGCCTTCAAGGTTCAATTCAATGGCGCCCCATGGATTGCGGGAGAAGGTCTTCTCGCCTTCGCGGCGGATCACTTGCAGTTCGTATGCGGGCCACGCCAATGCGTTCACAGGTAAAAAATAGCCCAGACCGCCCTCAAATCCAACGATTCGGCGCACGGTCTCTGCATCCGCGTCCTGCGCCAACCCTTCTTTTTTCCAGCGCACCAGGCAAGAGTCCCAGAAGCCCATGATATCCAGGAATGGAATGTGATCAACTTCTGCGCCAGAGAACACGCGCACAAAGCGCTCACGATTAGTTTGTATAGCTACCATAGATCCTCCGTAAAAAGAGTGATAAAGTCTGTTCTCACGATGTCACAGCCAACGCAAGTGGGCAACCAGCCCCACCGGTGTTTTCTCAACGAACACATGCCGGTCTTGGATGGTTATAATGGCTTCCCGCGCCGGGGCGCGGCAGGCAAGGCTGCGAGCATTACCTTTCAAAATCCTGCACAAGAGCGACTGCCGGTAGGATGCGCTTGACGTCATCCAGGCGGCATTCGGCGGTTGCGGCGGTGAGGACGGAAGCCGCCCCGACCGCCGCCGCAAAGCGCAACGCTTCGTGAAGAGCAGCCCCTTGACTGAGACTGAGGCAAAACGCGGCGGAAACGGCGTCGCCAGCTCCGGCGGCGTTGACCGCCCTCTGATCGGGCGCACGGGCCAGAAGGCTCTCGGTGGAAGTGACGGCCAGGATTCCGTCGGCGCCGCAGGTTACGAGGAAGATCTTCAAACCATATTCAGCGACAACCTGCCGGGCGGAGGCGGCCAGATCAGCGAGGGTATTTCCCACCGCGCCAAAGGTCGCGGCAAATTCCTCCCGATTGAGTTTGGCAACCGCCGGGCCAGCCGCAATACCGAGGCGGAAAGGCTCTCCGCTGCAGTCGAGGAGCGCCTGGCAGCCGACCTCCCGGGCGGCCTGGATATAGCTGGCGTAGACCGAAGCCGGCGCGCCGGGCGGGAGAGACCCGGCGATGATCGTCCAGGGGGCGTGCGCCGCGTGCAGCCGAAAAAGGGCGGCCAGCGCGGCGAAATCGCGCGCCTGCGGCGCAATTCCGCCGGACTTGATGTGGGTGACCGCCCCGGTCTCGGTCTCGGCGATCACGGTGCAGACGCGCGTCTCGCCGGCGACCCAAACGGGGACGGGAAGGATCCCATACGACCCGAGGATGGCAAGCAGCTTGCGGCCGTTATCGCCCCCCAGCAGCGCCAGGCCGGTCGTAGCCGCGCCCAGCCCGCGCAGGGCGACGGAAGCATCCAGCCCTTTACCGCCCACGCACCAAACCGCCTCACGGGCGGGCAGGTCGCTCCCCGAGACGAACCGGTCTACCACGAGGACCTGATCGAGCGCAGAATTGAGGGTGAGGGTGAGGATCACAACCGTCGCAATCCTATCAGGTTAAGGCGGCGGGCGGGAGAAGGCCCCGAGCCAGGATGCACCAGGCGTTCCAACTGATCCGCTCGACCGTGTCCAGGCAGCGATCGATGTCGCCGGATACGACGAAGATGCCGTGGCGCGCTAGAAGGACCGGCGCGGCAAAGCGGGCAATGAGCTCTTCTTTTGGCCTGATGCCATCCCGGATGACCGCAGCCAGCTCCCCGGAGTGGGCGGGCGCATAGGGCAAGACCTCGACGGTCCCGAACTTATCGGTGGCTTCGAGGACGGGTTCGATCGGCCGCCCGGCGGAGCAGAAGGGCATCACGTAGAAGGGGTGCGCGTGAATGATGGCCGCCGCGGCGGGGAAGGCGCGGTAGACCTCGAGATGAGCCTTGCCCTCTCTTGAGAAAGAGGGGTGATCGAGAACCTCGCCGGTCAGGATGGATCCGTGGACAACCGTCTGGGGATCAATGTTCCAATGCTGTTTGGCGCCGCTGTGGCGGGGGGAGATGAAGATCTCATCCCCCACACGCAGGCTGATATTGCCGCCCGCAAAATCGGTCAGGCGGCGCTCAAAGAGCATTCTGCCGATATAGGCAATGGTTTCCTGAGGTGTCATATCCATAAGCTTCTCCGCCGGTTCAGGGCCGGGCGATCTCGATAAAGGAAGTGGTGTTGCGCGAGACATCGGGGTTCAGGCCGCGCTGGATTGCGGTGTAGTAAGCGGTGAGCTGGGCGAGCGGGAGGTATGCCAGCCCCTGGAGGCGATCCCCCCAGGAGACGCCGGCCGGGATCACCCGGGTGACGGCGCCCGCGTCCCACCCCGAACCGGGGACAAAGGCCAGAGAGTTGACCCCGAAGTTGCGGGTGTACTCTTCGAGAACTGGTCCTTCCAGCCCGCGCCCCGCCTGGCTGTACAGGCCGACGACCAGGGTGTTGGTGTCCAGGAGGGAGCGCGGCCCGTGGCGTGATTCGAGGAAGGGGTAGCAGAACGTGGGGACAAAGGACATCTCCAGGACTTTCAGGGTGGCTTCGCGGACAATGCCATACAAAGGCCCCGAACCCAGGAAGAACACACAGGAAGTCTCGCGCGACTGCACCGCTTCCCGGATGACCGGTTCCGCCCGCTCGATTAACGAGGGGAAGACGCCGGCCGCAGACTGAAGCGTGTCGAGGTCAGTCTGGCTGCCGCTCAGGATGGCGCCCAGCGTCAACGCGGCGACGTACATCGAGGAGAGCGAGCGCGTCTGCGGCAGGGCCGTGTCGTCCCCTGCGGGGAAGAAGAAATTCAAGTGGGTCAGAGCGGAGAGCGGCGTGTTCTCGCGAGGGGAGAGGAGGATGGTGCGTCCCGGAAAACGCGCGTTGAACTGCTCCACAGCCCAGAGCGCTTCGGTGGTCCGCCCGGATCGGGAGAGCACGATCATGACCGGCTTTGCGTCGCGGGTCAGGTAAGCGTCGGGGAATTGGATCAGCTCGTTGCACGGCACGGCACGGACGGGGACGCCGAGCTGCTGTTGGAGGCCCACCGCGGCGGACATCCCGGCGTAATATGGCGAGGTGCATCCAGTGAAGAGCACCTGGTCGGGGTTGGCCTCCTTCCAGAACGAACGGATCTCTCCGGCGCGGGCAGTCACTTGCTCGAAAGCCTGTCGCCAGGCCTCGGTTTGATTTTTAATTTCGGTGTAACTCTTGAATTCATCGGCCATGATGGCCTCCTTATGATTTAGGGATGGGTCGTAAACAACTCTACGGTAGATCCAATCACACCGGTCTCGCCGGTCAGTTCGCCGAGGCGGATCTGCACGCCACGATAGTAGTCGCCAGCGAGGCGGGCGTAATTGCGATGATATGTCCCGACAAGGGCGTCAAACCTGGCGCGGACGGCTTCGAGGAGGACTGTTCCGGCCCGAGCGGTGCCGCCCACCAGACAGATCACCTCCGGGAGGAAGATCGCCGCCAGGGAAGCCAGCAGTTCGCCGGTGTATGCGCCGATCTCACGCATCACGCTGACCGCCGGTTCCCGCCCCGAGCGCGCATCGGCGATCAGTTCTCTGGCGGCGATCTCCCGTCCATAGGCTAAACGGCCGAGGCGCGCGATGTTCTCCGTGCCGATCAGGGCTTCGCCGCAACCGTGGCAGCCGGCGGAGCAGACGATATCCGAATCGGGACGGAGGATGAGGTGCCCCGTGTCGCCGCAGCACCCCCCGGTAAAGCGCAGCGGCTGGCCATCGATGACTACACCGGCGGCCAGTCCGGTGCCCATAGCGAGCGCCAGGAAGCGGCGGGCGCCCCTGCCGCTCCCGTAGGTATATTCCGCCAGGGTGTGGGCGCTGACGTCGTCATTAACGACGACCGGAAGGTGGAATTCATTTTCGAGCAGGCCGCGCACATTTGTTCCGTGCAATTCGGGCAGGTTCATGCACAAGAAAGGCCCCGTCCTGGCCGGGTCGATCCACCCCAGGAAACAAGCCCCGATCCCGATCACCGGGGCGGGCGCCATGCTCATCATGAGGCGCATCTCGGCAAACAGGCGCTCAAAGAAGGCGTCGCGCGTGAACTCGGACGAGCGGGTGGGGAACTCACGCGCCGAGTAGACCCGCCCGGCACGATCGACCAGCCCGAGCTTGGTCATCGTGCCGCCGATATCCAGTCCGACCGCCAACGCTGACGGCGCCTTGTTTGGGTCAGATGCCCTTGCCGGATTTTTCAAGCGACAACGACCTCCACGCCGGCTTCCTCGATAGCCAACCGGTCGACCGGAGCGATCCCGGTATCGGTAATGATGCGGTGGATGCGCGAAAGCGGGCAGATGTTGACCGTGGAAATCCGGTTAAATTTGGTGTGATCGGCGACGACGATCACCTCCCGGCCGATCTGGAGGATCGCCCGTTCGGTAGAGATGTCAGGCCCGAGGTCGTTAGTAATGCCGTTGGAAATGCTGATGGATCGAGCGCCCAGGATGACTTTATCGACATGGATGCCGCTCAACATCATCTCGGCGAAATGCCCATACACCGTGGCTTCGTCCACCCGGATGACGCCCCCGAGGATCACCAGGTGCACCTTCCCGACCATCGCCAGGGTGTTGATGACTTGAAGGCTGTTGGAGAAGATGGTGATGCGAGAATGATTGGCCAGGCAGCGAGCCACCTCGTGGACGGTGGTGCCGCCGCCCAGGAAAACGGATTCGCCGTCGCGAATAAGGGCCGCGGTCGCCGCGCCAATGGCGGCTTTTTCCTCCACCTGGTCGCGGCTGCGCTCCAGGATGGGAAGCTGGGGGGGAGCGGTCTCGGCAACGATCGCGCCGCCGCGGATGCGCTGGACCTTCCCGCGCGCTTCCAGGGCGTCCAGGTCGCGCCGGGCGGTCGCGGTGCTCACCCCGAACTCGGCGCGGATCTCCGCAAAGGTCACGCTGCGCCTGCCTTCGAGGAATTTCTGGATATCGGTTAATCGGTCACTGCTTGTTCTGCTCATATTTACCGGACGAGGATGAGGGTTTATTTCGATACGATTGTAGCACAATCTGCTACAAATACAACACCAATTGCTCTGGTCAGGGTGAACACGGCTGAGTACCTCGCAGCCAATGTGGGTTCGCGTGAATTCGGGTGTAAGGGCCGCTTGTCCCTGCGAGCTTCCAGATATTTACCGGGAAGCAGAAGCCGGGTTATGACAAGCGCATCCCGGGCAGGCGGTCGTACCCGCCGGGCGTGAACAGACGCGCATCCGGGAGACGGCAGATGATTAGCGGGCCTGGCTGGCGCAAGCCTCACGGCGCGAGCTAATAGCTATGGGTTTCCCCAGGTGATTTCCAGCGTCGGGCGCGCAATTTCGTTCCAATCCCCGACATCTGAGGAGACGAAATATTTGCCCGAATGATAAGCGCCGTCCGCCGAATACAACGCCAGGTTGAGCTGGGCCGCGCCGGCGAGGTAGGCTTTTGCCACGGCATAGCTGAGGTCCCACTCGCGCAGCGCCCCGGGCCAGCCCGGAAAGCTCGCCAGAGGACTCACCTTCGCCTGGCTCACGTTCTCCTCCGCCAGGGGGGCATTGTTCCAGGTCAGCGTGAGGTCGTTCCAATCGGAGCCGACGACGGACACCTGGATATTCGATGCCATCGCCTGGCCGGGCGCACCCGCCTGACCAAACTGGCGCAGATAGAGCTTTGCCGAGCGGATTACCTTCCCGGGCGGGAGCGCTCCAAGCGGGAAACGCAAATAGACCTTTGAAAAACAGGGCCAGTCGGCCACATCGGCCTGGTTCTGGACGTTGTAATCGGCCCCGTTGGGGTTGTAGAACCGCTCGGTTTTGTCGCCCCATTCGCTGAAGAAATCTGTGCCTTCGCCGCACACCGCATAACCACCGGCGGAGGCGTCTTGCACCACAGCGCCATTCAACCCCTGACGGATCTGCACCACCCCGCCAGGAGTGGACGGCGCCGGAGTGTAGGCCGGCAGGCCAAACCGGGCCGTCCCCCAGGAGGCGGGCCGGTCTGCTGAAAAACCCTCGGGCCAGGAATGGGCGCGGACCAGCGGCCCCGAGGCGGCGTCGCGATCGATCACTTGCAGGCCGAGCCTCCAGAGCGAGGCCAGCGGCGGGGGACTGCCGGGGCTAAAACCCAGGCTGGTGAAAGGGACGATAAAGGTCATCGTCCAGCCGCGGTCATCCTGGTCGTTGTTGGCGGCATCGCCGCGCCACCCGCTGATCGTGCTAAAGGCCAGGCTGGCTGGCTGCCAGCGCCCACCGACGCCACGGAACGCCTGCTGGTATCTGGTTCGCTGGCCGGCTTCGGTAAAGGGCGTGAACTGGGCCAGGAAATGGTATGACTGCGGCCCCGGCTGGCTGCTGCCGGCCGGCGTCAGGTCCAAATACAGGCTGGCCGCATCCCAGTTTGCCAGGTCATCGGGGGTTGACGAGGCGTCGAACCAGAGGCGGCGGTCAAACACCGACAGGTGCACCCAGAGCGCCTCCTGGTTGGAGGCGATGCGCACATCGGTGTAATTCTCGCTCGTCGTCACGCGCCCAAACCAGAAGACCGCCATATCGGGGAAGCGGCTCCGGGTGATGTCCGCATCGCTGAGGTAAGGCACATTGATCTGCTGGGTTGTCTGAAAGACGGAAATCAGGGGCAGATAAACTGTCGCTGACGCCAGGCTGGGGACTGGCGCGGGCGGCGGATCCGCGGCCATGAGCGCCAGGCTGACAATCAGCGCCAGCAAGCGCACAAGCCATCTGCCGAAAAGCTGTCTGAGAGAGATATTCATGTGCAAATTCTAACAAGCACACCCGCGGCGGTAAATAGGACTGTTTTCCCAGAGCGCCGGTCTCGAAAAGGATGCGTTCAAAGCTAAGCCGCGTGGACTTTCAGCAGAAAAACTCCACCGATTTTGAGACAATAGAATCACGCGGATACAATTTTTCTTGACTCGGAATTAAGACTATGCTAGTATTATAAATCAAAGTAGTGCCATTTAGTCGAGTGTGAAGAGCCCAAAGGAGGGTGCTCACCTATGAACACAAGGCATCGGATATTGATTTTGGCAGTATTGGTTGCATTAATGCTGGCACTGCCCGTTACTGCGTTCGCCAGAAAGCGCGTCTGGAAAGGCCGGTTGACGACTGGAGCCGAGCTTCACGAGGTGGTAGGCTCGAGGGCTGCGGGCAGCGTTGTGGTGACAACAAACCCGGACGGTACCCTGCATTTTCTGATGCAGGTGCGCGGTTTGTCGGGATCGGTTTCAGGGGTCACTTTGAACGGACCTGCCACACCGGCAGAGGATGCGCCGGTGCTGATCACGCTGTGTGGCGCCCCGCCTCCCTCCGCAGCCGGCAATTGCAACGTGGTCGATGGCATCCTGACGCTGGAGGGTAACATTACCTCCAACCTGATGGCTCAAACGGGCGTTACGGGCGCCGCAATCTTCAACGCCCTGAACAACGATCAAGCCTATGTGAACATCGTCACCGCGCTGAACCCGGCGGGAGAGGCGCGCGGCCAGTTGATCCGCCAGTAAGCAAGAATACCCCATCTCAACGTTATTTCAAAGAATGGCGGGTACCCCCCGCCATTTTCTTTATCTATTCGCAAGGCGCATCCAGTAGAGTTACCTGCTTCAGCCCAATATCTCCATGCCGGTCTGCAGCTCTCTGATCCCTAAAAATCATCCCTGTCTATAGGGGGCAGACATGGCTGAAATGATATATAATCAATTTGCGGTCTTTTACCCGAGGGATTAATGCGTCTTTTCAACGGTACGAAACTGTATTATCTTCTCATCGTCGTCCTGGCGGCCTCGCTTATCGGCGCCAGAAGGACCGAGCTGGCGTCTTTGACGATTCGCAATAAGTCTGGACAACAGATCGCTGTCAGGCTCATCACGCCGGATCATTCGGTGTTCTATTACCTGACGGTCCCCGCCAACGAACCGCACACCTTTGTGGATAAGACCTTTACGATCACCAAGACCGCCTACGCGATGCGCCTGTACTACTACCTGCCATCCGACCCGGCGACTGGCTACGAATGCCCCGAGGCGCGCAACACACGCCTGGTGGCGGGGCGCAATATCCGCATCACCGTAACGCCCTGCTTCAAGCTGCCCGTCAACCGCGGCGAACCCACCCAGATCAAATTCGGACGCTGGCGCTGCGTCAGATAACTCGCAGCCCGCGGCGCGCATTTCCGCCAGATGACCAGTTTGAGGAATTGTCTCAATTTTGGTGGAAGTGATCGTTTATCACACAACCCGCTATATACGCGGGTTTCCAACCCAGCTACCCCTCATATCTGGCGTACAACTCAAGGTGGATTGGTTTTCATAACCAGATAAATTCGCGTTTATTTGACGGTTTAGGCGGCTTATGTTATAAGTGAGTGTTGTCAACAAGTGAACAAGGTTGTCCAGGTCCTATAAGCGGGGTCTGGCGCGTTACACATAGCAAAGGATCATCGAGCCGTCCCAGCCAGAGGGATATAGCTTAAAGGCAAAACTTATCAGCGCCTTATAACCCAACCTTTACCGTTAATCAAATTATCAGGAAGAACGACGACCGTCTCTGATCATTTATGGTGTTTGCAGCCAATAAAGCCTTTTACGTATTAAAAGCCCGGCGCTGGGTTATGAACAGGGTTGAACGGTAGCAGAAGTTAAAAAAATTGAATGAATATCGAAAAAAGAACCGGCTGTGTAAAAATGGGGGTTACTGAATGGTTCTACAATTACCCTCCCTTTTTCTGAAACCCCCAGGTTTCAGAAGGGCGGAGCATTCCTGTTTTCAGGGAGCGGGAAGAAAATGAACCGAGTGTTCCCGGCGCTGCGTGGAATTGCCATCCTGCTAGTCGTCCTAAACCACACCATAGACCAGGGTATGATCTATCCCCGATCGCTCGGGTTGATATCACCGGGCTGGGAGCAATGGATTCTATATTCTCTTTCGGGGCTGGGCCTTTTTGCCGTGCCCATCTTCCTCTACCTGTCCGGCAGCTTCTTTTACTATGCCGCCCGCGAGGACAACCTGAGATCAAACTACAGAATCGTGTGGGTCAATCTCAAAAAAATCATCATTCCCTACATCATCTGGTCGATAATTTTTTACGTAGAGATCTATCTGATTCACGGCCGGGCCTGCACACCGCTGGAGTGCGTCAAACAACTGGTCGTTGGGTATCCATTCAACTTCATCCCCCTCCTGGCGTTTTACTATTTGATCTCCCCGTTCCTGGTGATCGCCATCCGGAAATGGGGTTGGGTTCCGGTGCTGTTGATCGGGGTCTTGCAGGTTTTGCTGCTAAACATCGTCCAGCCAGGAACGCTGGGGGTCGCTTTTCCGGGCTGGACCAGCCGGCTCGCACCGCCCATTCTCGCCAACACGCTTGCAGATTGGGCGATCTATTTTCCACTCGGTCTGCTGTACGGGCGTTACGCCCCGGCACACCTGGCTGCGGCGCGGCGCTACCGCTGGGCGCTGATGGGCCTTATCGCCGTCACATATGCGCTCGCGCTGTTGAACGCGCTGGCGCTGATCTCGTTCCCTGCTGCGAAGCACCTGTTCCCGTTGTTCATCATCCTGTTGGCGCCGGTCATTGACCGCCAGCAGATACCGGCGGTGAAGACGGTTGAAAACATCGGCCGGCGGGCGTATGGCATATACTTCATGAACCTGATCGTTTTAGACCTGCTCCTTCTGGCTCTGACGGCGCTGTTCCCGGGAGTATTCTATTATTATTGGCTGATTTTGCCGCCGTTGTTCTTATTGACCTTATTGATCCCCCTCGGCGTGATGAAGCTGGTGGAACGCATCCAGAACCCCCCTATCTATCGCTATGTGTTCGGCTGATCCCCTGTGAGGGGGAAAAACTCGGCGCACCCCGCCGCTGATAACAGTTTCGAGATGCGCCGTATTCGACCGGCGGCCGGTTTGCAGAGGCTACGCGCTAAGGAGCCTCAATGGCATACACAAGGTTCTGGATGTGAAACAGGTCGCCCCGCTCAAACGCGGGGACGTCAATGTACTTGGTCAACTCCGAACTGGAGGCGCCCAACACCAGGGCCTTTGCCTGGAACAGAGCCGGGTAATTATAAAGCGGCGACATCACGCCTTCGTTCATCATCGCCTCGTAGCGCGTGACAAACCAGTATGGCGCAATATATTGATACTCGTCCACCGCCTCCTGCACCTTCGACAGCGCGTGCTGGCGCAGATAGGCGCCGAGCTCCGGAACCAGCATCATGAAGTTGCGCGCGACGTTCAAGGAGCGCCTTTGGTAACCGTCTCCAACCCAATAGGTGTCCTTGCTAAAAATTTGCACCCGCAGCGCATAAGCCCGGTTGAGCTCGTTTGTGACTGAGGCGCGCAATTGGGCGTCCGTGCCGGTCATCCCCGCCAACTCTTGCAGCTTCAGAAAACCTACATACCCCGCAATATAGGCGTTGAGCTCATAAGGTCTCTGCCGGAAATAATCGGTCGTGGCGATTGACGGGATGGGAACCTGGAGCTTGCGCTTCGCCTGGGTGTAGGCGTTTCCGGCCTGTTCGGGAAAGATCTGCACATATTTCCACATGGCGTAGAAATTATGCTGTGGATAATCCCATGAAAACCGTACCGAGCGTTCCGCCTTGGGTTTTGCGCTCAAAGCGGGCAGCAGGTCGGGCGGCATGGGCAGCGCCTCTCTGGGCGCTCCGTCGGCCCAACCGATCGTGGAGTACATCACGGGGTTGAAGTAATCCTGGTATTCTCGCTGCAGGTAGGCGCGCAGCGACTGTTG
>JADYYC010000270.1 GCA_020853835.1 Anaerolineales bacterium | reverse complement strand
TGGCTTTGCGCTGGATCGGGCCCGAGGTGACGACCAGGTCGCAGCCTTCCACAGCCTGACGGGGGCGGTCCACCGCGATGACCTCTATCCCCAGCTTTGCGCTCATCTCGTTCACATACCCCTCCAGCGCCACAGGAGAGACATCATATGCATAGACTTTCTTTAGCGCAAAGCGCGTCGCCAGGGCTTCCAGGTTGGTGCGCCCCTGCGCTCCACAGGCGATGATCCCTGCTACTGAGCTCTCGGCCCTGGCCAGATAAACGGCGGAAAGGGCCGTCGCTGCGCCCGTCCGGTAGGCGGTGATCCAGGTGGCGTCCATAACGGCCAGGGGGAAGCCCGTTTCGGTGTCGTTCAAGACGAGCAGCCCCTGGATATTAGGCAGGCCGCGCGCCAGATTGGTGGGATATGAGCTGACCCACTTCATCCCGGCCGCGTTCATCCCCGGGATATAGGCTGGCATGGCGTGGATAAGCGCATCCGGCATAGTGTGGATGCCGATCTTGGCGGGCATCTCCACCCTGGCGGCGGCTTTGTGCATAAACGCCTCTTCCACCAGGCGCAACACCTCGGCCATGCTGAGATCGACCTTGACGACGTCGGCTCTGGAAAGGTAAAGAATTGAATGGGTGTTCATCGTTTCATCCTCCCGGGCTAATTGTTTGCGAAAGATGTGGACCCGGCGGCCCGACGAAAAGCGCAAATGGGAAACCTTCTGCCACGCCGCCCCAGAGCAGCCGTCCTTCGGCTCGGAGACGGCAGGTTCACTGCCCGCTTGCCCACCGCTTGTAGAGACATTATAATATTTGTGACCTGACCTATGAAGAAGCCTGGAAGGAGGATACATGCGGATTTCGAAGGTCATTCAAGCGGTTGACGCTCACGCCTGCGGGGAACCGGGGCGGGTGATCGTGGGCGGCGTGCGGGATGTGCCCGGCGCGACCATGTACGAGAAGATGGTTTATATGCGGGACAACATGGACTGGCTGCGCAAGCTCATGCTGCGCGAGCCGCGCGGCAACCCGGTCACCTGCTGTAACATCATCTTGCCGCCCACCCGGCCCGAAGCGGCTGCTGGTTATGTGATCATGGAGCAGGTTGAATACCCTGGCATGTCGGGCACCAACACCATCTGCGTCGCCACGGTGCTCCTGGAAACCGGCATCCTGCCGATGGTCGAGCCGGTGACCGAATTTATCCTCGAAGCCCCCGCGGGCCTGGTCGGCATCCGGGCCGAGTGCGCCAACGGCAAAGTGAAGCAGGTGACGTTTAAAAACGTGCCCGCCTTCGCAGTTTACCTGGATGAGACGATCGAGGTGCCCCATCTCGGAAAAGTCACGGTGGACGTGGCTTATGGCGGCATGTTCTACGTGATCGCCGACGCGGCCCAGTTTGGCCTGTCCATCCAGCCCGATGAGGGCGGCGAGATCGTCCGCATCGGCGAGATGGTCAAGGCCGCCGCGGCGGAGAAGCTGCCGGTGACCCACCCCCTGCAGCCCGGCTTCACCGGCATCACCATCAGCCAGCTCTCCGCCCCGCCGTCCAACCCGGATGCCCACCGCAAGAACGCGGTCATCGTCTCCACCGGCACGCTGGATTGGGACAAGCCCGCCACCTGGAAGGGCATCATCGACCGCTCTCCCTGCGGGACGGGCACCTGCGCCAAAATGGCCGTGCTGTACGCCAAAGGTCAGCTTAAGTTAAACCAGGACTTCCATCACGAGGGCATTCTAGGGACGATCTTTACCGGGCGGCTGATCGAGGAAACCCAGATAGGGCAGTATAAAGCTGTCGTCCCGACCATCTCCGGCACGGCCTGGATCACCGGGATGGGCAGTTACATGGTCGACCCCGAGGACCCCTTCCCCGAAGGTTACACTCTCGGAGATATGTGGGGCTGACAACACCTCATTTTGATGGGGCGGCGCATTGTTCCAGCCCGCCCATCTGGCGTGGAAATGGCGACCCCCAATTTGCCATGGGCCATTCCGGCGGGATTTGTTCCAGCGGCTCGTTGAGCGCGGCGCGGAACGAAATTTGGCCTGTCCGCACGTGGATCAGGAGCGCTTCGACGGGTTCGCCTTTTTCAACTGCTCCCAGCAGCGCTAACGATTCTCCGTCGGGGCTCCAGACCAGGCTGCTCGCCTCTGCCAGCGGGATCACCAGTTGGCTTTCACCCAGGGCCAGATCGATCAAATAGACCCCGGTCGTCTCCGCGGAGCCGGTTGTCGCAAAGGCGGCTACCCTGCGGCTGTTGGCGGCGAAGGCAAATGACTGCACGTTCAGCTCTGGGGCAGGCGCGTAAACCCGGGCCGGATCGCGCAAATCCAGCCAGCGCAGGCGGGCGTCGGGGATAGACGCGCCATCGGAGCCGGTGTTAAAGGCGAGCAGGTAGCCGTCTGGAGAACGTTCGCAGCGCAGCATCCAGGGCAGGCCAAATTTTGTCTCCGCCGTCCGGTATCCGTCGGCGATGATCAGCGCCGGAACCTGCGCGGTGCCAGCCTGAATATTGGTTGCGTCCAGGTTGTTCGGAAACTGAAAGACCAACCGGCTCGAGGCAGAGTCGAAACCAGCCGGGGCGGGGATGACCGGCGGCGCTTGCCGGCTGCTGAGCTCTAGCGCCGGCGCCGGCGTGGGCAGGATGGGCTGGTTGGGCGCCGGCGGGTTGCTTGGCGAGGAGGACCCGACGCTGCGCATTTCCGTGGACAGGCGGGCGGGGGGAAAGTTCTGGTCATACTGAATTTCCGTGACGACGCTGTCGCGAACTAATAAATTGAAATCATCGCCGCCAAAAAGCTGGCTGCGTAGGATCAAGCCGGTCTGCGCATCAACCCACAGGCGCTCTTCGCGCTGGCCAAATTCGTTGTACCAGTCCACGACCAGGGCGTTGATGTCGAGGATCTGACCTGTGTCGTAGGCACGAAACTCACCCCGCTGCGCCCACGAGGCCGCGCCCGGAAAGACCATCTGGCGCAAGGTATCATTCTGGATCAATGTGGATGGCGCAGGGCTGCCGGCGGTTGAGAGGGAGAGGTTGATGAAGGGATTGAAGTAGGTGATGCGGTCTTCGGAGAAGGTGTGCAGGCTGCTGGGCGGCTGCGAATGCAGACCGAACAGTTCGATCGATTGGTCTGGAAGGGAAATCCAGGCCTGCGAGCGATAGAGGCGCGGGGCGCCGAGATAGCCAGCCGGACCGTAATCGCTCGTTTGGACGTCGATCCAGAGCGTGCGCCATAACTGGCTGCTCTCACGCAGCCGGGCCGCGATTGTCTCAGGAGACGACAGCCAGCGCAGGGGCGCCGCGCGGCGTATCTGCACAGACGGCAGGGCAGGCGCCGTCCCCTGCGCGATCTGGAAGCGCTTTAGCAGACCTTGCCCGAAAAATAACCACCCGCTTGCCAGGCACAAAACCACCACCAGCGCGGCGAGAACAGCGGAAAGGGCGAGAATCGCGGTGGGCTTTTTTGGCGCAGCCGCTTCTTTAGCCGCGTAGCTACGCTGCGCTTGCTCGATCCATTCGTCAAGCTCGCCGGGGCTCAGGCCTGCCGGCTCGAATCTGCGCCGGAGCGAAGCCTTGATCTCCTCTTGACCGACTGGGAAACCATGCAGAGCGGTATTGAAACGCTTTTCGAAGATCGTCAACTGAGCCTGCACTGCGTTCGCGCCCACTTTGAGGGCGCGTGCGCAGCTCTCCACGCCCCAACCCAGCACGTAATACAGGGCGCAAAGCAGGCGCTCGCGCTCGTCTGACGCCTCGAGGGCTCCCCAAAGCCGCGCGTCCACCTCGCCCGCCGGTTTCAACGTACCGGGAGGCGCCGAGCGCGCCAGGCTGTGGCTCTGCTTGATGGCTTGTTGGCAGACCCATTCGAACTCGGGCGCTTTTTGAGCCCCGCGGGCGTGTCTGAATCCCTGGTCAAACGTGGAGCGGAGCGCCTTGAGAGCCAGGTTTTGATCGTCGGTGATCGCGTAACTGATCAATAGCAGATCTGAGGCGCGCTCGCGCAGCAACTCCCCGGTCGCAGCGAGGTATGGCGACCCGGTCACGCGGTCTGGTTCGTGGATATTGGCGCCTGGAAGGTCTTCAGCCGGCATATGCAACTTCGCTCAGGGGCGCGGTGGATTGGCGCAATCGTCCATGTTTCCCATCTCAACCGGGAATTCTACCCCCCATTTAAGCACAGGCCAATCTCCAGC
>JADYYC010000269.1 GCA_020853835.1 Anaerolineales bacterium | reverse complement strand
CTGGTTTTTGCGGGCCGGACCGAGCTCCGCCATGGTCTTCCCCAGCTCGGGGAACAAAAACACGGGGTCGTAGCCGAACCCGCCCTCCCCGCGCACCTCGGGGGCGATCTCGCCCGCACAGCTTCCCTCCGCGAGCTGCACCCCGCCCTGTGGATCCGCCAGGGCGACCACGCAGCGGAAGCGCGCCGTCCACGGCCGCGGGTGGTCTTTAAGGCGCTCCAATAACAGGCGGCAGCGGTCGGCGTCCGTTGCCCCGGGCGCATTCACAAAACGGGCCGAATGCAGCCCCGGCTGGCCGTTCAGGGCGTCCACTTCCAGCCCCGTGTCGTCCGCCAGGGTAAGCATGCCGCTTGCGGTCGAATAAGCCCTTCCTTTTATGGTTGCGTTCTCGGCGTACGTCGCGCCGGTTTCCGCCACCTCCAGCTCCAGCCCGATATCAAGCGGGCTGATCAACTTGATTTCCAGCTTTTCCAACAACATGCGAAATTCGCGCACCTTGCCTGGGTTATGGGTCGCGATCAATAATTTCAACCGAGCTGCTCCAGAATTCGAATATCTATCCGCAATTCAATTTCCACTGTGTTATAATTTCTCCAATCGCATTGCCAAATGCCGGTCATCAATTTTGGATCAGAGCACAAACCGGTATTTCTGAAGCCTGTATCGCACTGAGAACCCATCGGCTTGTCTCTTGACTGACTCTAATCCCCTCCTGCTCAACGTCGGTTTCATTATCCATCAAACGGTCGGATATGTCCGTGAATTTCCGTTTGATTTCGAGCGCATTTTCCTGCCGCCCGACACCGAGCTGACCAATCTCCGCGGGGTTGTGCGGGTGACGCGCACTGCCCAGGGGCTGCTCCTTCAAGGAAACCTGCAGGCCGAGATGAAGATCGAGTGCGGCCGCTGTCTGGTGGAATTTCCGCAGCCCCTCCAGGCCGAGTTTATCGACCTGTACGCTTTCACGCAGAACTCGGTCACCGAATCGGGGTTGATCCTGCCCGAAAACGGCAAGATCAACCTGGCGCCAGTCCTGAGGGACGAAATGCTGCTGTCCGTGCCGATCAACCCGGTGTGCCGGGCCGACTGCAAAGGTCTGTGCCCGGTGTGCGGCGAAAATTTGAACGTGTCGGACTGCGAGCATCACCGGCAAGAGGGCGACCCGAGCCCAGACCAGCTGCGCTCGCTGCCCGAATGAGACCAGATGCATTTTGCAGCCGCCAGCCCCGCCTTGTTTCTCACCCGCCCGCTTGGGCTGATCCGGGAGGGGCTTGATTGCGCAAGGCTGACAAAAGCGCCCCTCTATCCAGGCGCGATCTCTCGCTTCGAGGTCGATCCGGCTTGCAGGGCCCGCAGATAAGGGTGGATATCGTGGAATTATATCCTACAACTATGGCTCCCGATGGCTAACATCCCACAGACATGCTTATCGATCCGCTGGCAGAACAGGACCCGTCTATGACGTATGAAGGCGAGCCGTATTACACCTTTCAACCCGATGATGATGTGGTCAGCCTGTATTTGCGTGAGATGTCCATCACGCCGCTGCTGTCCTATGACGAGGAGCGCCACCTGGCGATCCGCATCGAGAAGTCCGACCTGGCTCGGGGAGAGCTCGCCCGCATCGATGGGCGCAATCCAAAGCGCCGCAAGGCGCTTGAATCCGCTGTGATAGATGGACAACTGGCGCGCGAAGCGTTGATCAAGGCCAATACGCGGCTGGTGGTCAGCATCGCCCGCCGCTATGTCGGTCACGGCGTGCCCTTTTTGGATTTGATCCAGGAGGGCAACCTGGGATTGATGAAGGCTGTCGAGAAATTTGACCACCAGCGCGGGTTCAGGTTCTCGACTTATGCTACCTGGTGGATCCGCCAGGGCATCATCCGCGCCATCGCCGATCAGGGCCGCACGATCCGGGTTCCCGTCCACATGGTGGACCAGTTGCGCCAGATCCACAAAGCCAGGGAGCTCATGGAACAGACGCTCGGCCGGCCCCCCACCTCTCAGGAGCTGGCCGGCCACCTGGATATGGACAACGCCAAGTTGAGCTGGATATTGGAGGTCTCCCGGCTCCCCATCTCGCTCGAAAGCCCCTTTGGCGACGATGATGAGGCGGAACTGGGGATGTACGTCGAAGACGTGACCTCTCCCAGCCCGGCGCAGATCACGTATGAAAACATGCTCCGCGAGCGCGTGGACGAGGTGCTTTCCAGCCTCACCCCGCGCGAAGCGCGCGTGATCCGCCTGCGTTTCGGCCTCGGGCAGGATCGCGCCTATACGCTCGAAGAAGTGGGTAAAAAGTTCGGCCTGACGAGAGAGCGCATCCGGCAGATCGAATCCAAAGCCCTGCGCCGGCTGCGCCAGCCCTCCCGCGCCCGCCGGCTGCGCGAGCTGCCTTGATATTTACTTGACAAAATCCTTCTACATGAGTAAACTCCGCTCAGTTTTAATAATGAGAGGCGCTGCAATTGAAATGGTGTGCCTGAAGCCCGAAAATGCCGTATGGAATTACTCGATGGCCATGATGTGCAGCATGACCATGTTCCTACGCGCCCGCAGGTGACAGCCGTTTCAAGAGGAGAATCTCGACTGAATCAAAAGGACTCGAATTGTTGACAGGCTGTCCAAATTGGGCAGCCTGTTTTGATGCAGACCAAACAGCTTTGGAGGACGACGATGCCTGAACACATTCTAGTGGCGGTTGCCTGGCCTTATGCCAACTCACAAATTCATGTCGGAAATATCACCGGCTCCCATCTTCCAGCCGATATCTTTGCGCGCTACCAGCGGCTGGTCGGAAATCAGGTCATCATGGTCTCCGGCTCGGACTCGCATGGGACGCCGGTCGCATTGCGGGCGGACGCCGATAACAGCACCCCCCTGCAGGTTTACCAGAAATATCACGCCGGGTTCCTCGAGCTGTTTCAGAAGCTGGGCGTGTGCTACGACCTGTTCACCAGCACGCACACCGAGAACCACTTCGAGGTTTCGCAAGACCTGTTCCTGGCGCTCCTTGAAAACAAGTTCCTCTATACCGAGCGCCAGAAACAGTGGTACGCGCCATCTCAGAAACGCTTCCTGCCCGACCGCTACGTCGAAGGCACCTGCTACATCTGCGGTTATGAGAACGCCCGCGGCGACCAGTGCGACAACTGCGGCAACCTGTTGGACGCCAACGAGATCATCAACCCGCGCTCGAAGATCGACGGCTCGGTGCCTGAGCTGCGCGAAACCGAACACTTCTATCTCGATATGGCCCAACTCGAGCCCGCCATCGTGGAATTCCTGAGGCAGCGCGAGAGCTACTGGCGTCCAAATGTCTTGCGCCAGTCGCTCGGGCAGATCCTGGCGGAAGGACTGCACGGCCGGGCTATCACTCGCGACCTGGACTGGGGCATCCCGGTTCCGGTTCCCGGATGGGAGGGCAAGTGCCTGTACGTGTGGTTCGAGGCGGTGATCGGCTACCTCTCCGCCGCCATCGAGTGGGCCCAGGTCGAGGGCAAAGGCGAGGCCTGGGAGCGTTGGTGGTTTGACCCGCAGGCGCGCGCCTATTACTTCGTCGGCAAGGACAACATCCCCTTCCACGCCGTCTACTGGCCCGGCCAGTTGATCGGCGCGGGCGATGAGTTTGGCAGGCTGTTCGCCGGGCGCGAGCAGACCCGCCTCACCCTGCCCTATGACGTGCCCGCCAACGAGTTCATGAACCTGGAAAGCCAGAAGATCTCCGGCAGCCGTAACTGGGCGGTTTGGGGTCTGGATTTCCTCACCCGTTACGACCCCGATCCGCTGCGCTATTACCTGACCGTCAACATGCCCGAGAGCAAAGACACGGACTGGGATTGGGGAGACTTTGTGCGCCGCAACAACGACGAGCTGGTCGCCACCTGGGGAAACCTCGCCAACCGGGTGCTCTCGTTTGCATTCAAACACTGGGACGGCCGCGTCCCCGATCCGGGCGAGCTGCGCCCGGAAGACACGCTCATCTTGCAGACCGTGGAGGCGGGTTTCGAAAGCGTGGGCGAGCAGCTCACCGCGGTCCGCCTGCGGGCGGGCCTGAGCGAAGCGCTGCGCCTGGCGACCGAGGTGAACCGCTACCTGGACAGGACCGCCCCCTGGTTCGAGATCAAGCAGGATAAGGCTGCCGCGGCCAAATCGATTTACACCGCGCTGCGGGCGATCGATTCCCTCAAGATCCTCTTCGCCCCGTTCATCCCCTTCTCGAGCGAGCGCCTGCACGAGTTCATGGGGTATGAGGGTCATCTTTTTGGCGAGCAGTTTGTCGAAACCCGCGGGGACGCGCT
>JADYYC010000268.1 GCA_020853835.1 Anaerolineales bacterium | reverse complement strand
TCGAGGTCGCAAATATCCTCGGCACCACCGTGGGCAGATCGACCACCCGCCGCCTTCCCGACAGCGAAATCCACGTCATGATCGACGAAGTCGTGCGCGACCAGGATGTCTTCCTGATCCAGCCCTGTTCGGCGCCGGTCAACGATCATCTCATCGAACTGCTCTTGTACCTGGACGCGTTTCGCAGGGCAAGCTCGAACTGCGTCAGCCTGGTGATCCCTTATTTCCCATACGCCCGCCAGGACCGTATGGCCAGCGGGCGCGAAGCCATCAGCGCCAAGGTGGTCGCCAACCTGTTCGAAACGCTTGGCGCCGCGCGGGTGATCTACGTCGACATCCACAACCGCGCCATGCAGGGCTTTTTCAACATCCCGGTCGACCCATTGACGGCTATTCCGCTGCTGGCGGAGTACTTTCGCAAGCCGGAATTTGCCGATTGTGCGATCGTCAGTCCCGATGTCGGGCGCGCCGGCATGGCCGGAAAGTACGCCGAGCGTTTGAACCTGCCGCTTGTCATCATGCAGAAAAGGCGTTACGGGTTCCAAAAAACGGAAACGACCCACGTCGTTGGAGATATCGCCGGTCACCGGCCGATCATCATTGATGACCTCATGGCCGGCGGGAGCGTGCTCAAACAACTGGATGCGCTTTACGATCGCGGGGCTGTGGGCAAAGCCTATTTTGCCGTCACGCACCCCGTTTTACTCCCTTCGGCACTTGAAATCCTGGACAAGGAAGACCGCATCGAAAAACTGGTGACAACCAACACGATCTTCCTGCCTCCCGAAAAGCGCCATCCAAAGGTTGTGGTTTTATCGGTTGCCGATATGCTCGCGGATATCATCAGCCGGGTTCATCGCGGAGTGAGCATCTCGGAAAAGTTAATCCTGGCATAACCGGCGGAAAAACCTTATGAGCCAGGGCAAGCCTGATTACAGGTATCTCTAGAACTTGAACCAGCCGAACCAAACCCCAGAGAACAACTCCCGCAAGTGGTGGATTCTCATCGCAATCGGGATCGGCACGTTCATGACCGCTTTGGACGGAAGCGTGGTCAACATCATCCTGCCGGTGCTCCGAGAAACGTTTTCCAGCTCGATCTCAAGCATCGAATGGGTCGTGACCGTTTACCTGCTGGCGCTGAGCGGTCTGCTGCTCGGGTTTGGACGCCTCGGCGACCTGCACGGTCATAAGCGCATCTACCTTTCCGGTTTCGGGATTTTCCTGCTCGGCTCGTTTATCTGCGGCCTGGCTCCGTCGCTGAACGTCTTGATCGTCTTCCGGGCGATCCAGGCCCTGGGCGCGGCGATGCTGGCGGCGAATTCGCCTGCCATTCTCACCTCCAGCTTTCCAGCCCGACAGCGCGGGCAGGCATTGGGGCTGCAAGCCACCATGACTTACCTGGGATTGACCGTCGGCCCTTCGTTGGGCGGTTGGCTGACAGAGCAATTCAACTGGCGGGCGGTATTCTACATCAACATCCCCGTGGGCATAGCCGCGATTTTGTTGAGCCAGGTGTACATCCGCATGGATGAACCCTCCGACAAAAAAGCCCGCTTCGATTTATTGGGCGCGGGTTTGTTCACCTTTGGCCTGGTTCTGCTGATTTATGGGTTGAACCAGGGTTATGCGCTGGGGTGGACCTCCTGGCAGGTGCTCGGCTCGCTGGTCGTTTCCGCCCTGGCCCTTTCGGCGTTTTGGCTGGTCGAAAAAAGCGCCCAAAATCCGATGCTCGATCTAAGCCTGTTTTCGAACTGGGTTTTCTCGTCCTCGGTGTTCAGCGCGATCATCAATTACATCGGCGTTTACAGCATCGTATTTTTGATGCCGTTCTACCTGATCCAGGGCGTTGATTTGACGCCCTCGCAGGCCGGGCTGGTCCTGACCTCCATGCCCATCATGATGGCGGTCGCCGCGCCGCTCAGCGGCTCGATCTCCGACCGGATCGGCGCCCGGCTTCCGTCGGTCGTCGGGATGAGCCTGCTCTCCCTCGGCCTGTACTCGCTCTCCGGGCTGACCATCGATTCCACGTTGACCGACATTACGGCCCGTCTGGTCTTTGTGGGGCTTGGCATTGGCACGTTCATCTCCCCCAACACCAGCGCGCTTATGGGCTCGGCGCCGCGCAATCGACAGGGTATCGCATCAGGTATACTTGCCACGGCGCGCAACGCCGGCATGGTACTCGGGGTTGGCCTGGCAGGAGCCGTGTTTACAAGCGTGATCGGGCCATCCCCCGACCCGAGCGCGCCCGCGATCATCGCCGGGTTCCGCGCCAGCCTGCTCGTTGCCGCAGTCGTATGCGCCTTTGGCATCTTTGTCACGGCCTCGCGCAGCCGCAAACCAGGAACTTCACCCCGTGCCGCCGGGGAGAGAGATCATGAAACCTGAAATTACAACCCCTGCCCCCCTCCCCCCCACTGCCAATTCACCTCGCCCGGCCGAGCCGGTTTCAGGTTGTGTCGATCTAATCATCATGATAATTCTGGGCGGGGGGATGGCACTGATGGTTTTCCTGCGTCACGTCATCACGCTCAGCAGCACCTTCGCGCCGGACGGCGCACCCAGGGTCGCCGCGTTAATCGGGGTCGGAGTGCAATTTGTCATCTTGTCCGCGCTCCTCATCCCGCTGGCAGTCTTTTGGCCCTCCTCGCGCAGGAGAACCTATCAGGCCTGGCTAGCCGCTCACGTTCTGACGATGTTCCTGGCAATCGGGTTTTTCTTTCCGTTTACCGCCATTTACTGGCAGGCTGCCTTTCACATCCTGATCGGACTGGTTTGCCTGCCCGCGCTTTTTCTGATCCATGCGTGGTTTTTGAAGCTCAAGAAGACCGCGTCAGAGCAGGCGCAGCCCGCACCCTTGATCCCCGAGAAATCGCCACGAAATACAGGGATTCTCTGGCTTTCGGCTGCGATCGTCGCGGCTTTCTCCTCCTACCCCTGGCTGCTCAACGGCGCGTTGGGCTCGGTCATGGATACGTTGCTCATGACGCTGACCGGTCTGATCTACGGGATGTGCGCGGCGGTCGTGTTCTGGTTGTTCTTTGCCCGACGGGACCAGCAGGCTCCGCCATCGAAAGCGGTCTACCTCCTGGACGCATTTGGATACAGCGTTTTTCTGCTCCTGCTGGCGGGCGGCTTGAGTTTCTGCTTTGGAGGCGTACAGTTGCTGGCGATGATCAGCCTGCCTCCGGCTGGCTTTTTGATCGTGTTCTTTTCTGCGCTCCTGGGCTCAAACCCTTCGTCCGAGCCAGAAGGGGCCGGCTTGATGGCAACCTTGCGAGGCGCAGCGCCCCTGGCGGTGATAACCGGTCTGCTGATGAGCTACCCCCTGGTATTCTTCGACCCCGACGAGCTCATCCTCGTGCTGAGCGACAGCGCCTCCGAAGTGCTGGCAAAGGCTTTCCAGGCCGCCCTCTTCACCGCCCTGATTATCCTTGCCTTCACACTGATTGTGGCGCTTGGGCTCGCCCTGCGCAGCCGCCGCCCTTCTACCCCGCCCGCAGCCGGCGAAAACGGGCGCAAAGGGCTGGTTTACGCATCGCTCCTGCTGCTTTTCGCCATCGGGCTTGGCGCAGGCGTTATCCTGTATCTTACCAGCGGGCAGCCCGGTTTTTATGGCGACCAGTATTTCGTAATCATGAAAGACCAGGCGGACCTGACCGGGTTCTCCCATATGGACGATTACCAGGAGCGCCGCCAGGGGGTTTACGAGCGGCTGGTGTCACAATCGAACCAGAGCCAGGCTGATATCCGCGCCACTCTGGACCGGTTCTCGATCCATTACACCCCCTATTACCTGGTCAACGGGTTGGAAGTCGATGGCAATGTGCTGGTAAAGCTCTGGCTTTCCACGCGGCCCGAGGTGGACCGCATCCTGGAAAACCCGGTGCTGCGCCCGCTGCCGGGACCTGTGCCGCCCAGCGGAGGGCCGTTGAATTCTCCAGGCGCCCTGTGGAACCTCTCTCTGATCCAGGCGGACCGCGTCTGGAACGAGCTGGGGGTGCGCGGTCAGGGCATCGTGATCGGGCAGTCCGACAGCGGCGTCCAGGGCGACCACCCCGAGCTGTACGATTCTTATCGCGGCCGGACCGGCGGAAACGACTATAACTGGCTGGACCCCTGGAACCACTCGCCCGCGCCAGTCGACATCGGCGGGCATGGCACGCACACGCTTGGCACAATCCTCGGCAACACAACCGGGGTTGCCCCTGACGCGGAGTGGATAGCCTGTGTCAACCTGGCGCGCAACCTGGGCAGCCCCGCCCACTATCTGGATTGCATGCAGTTTTCGTTTGCGCCATATCCACAGACCGGAGATCCCCTTAAAGACGGGGATCCGTCGAAAGGGGCGCACATTCTCAACAACTCCTGGGGCTGCCCTGAGATCGAAGGGTGCGACGCGGAAGTCTTTCACCCTGCGGTGCGCGCTCTGCGCGAGGCGGGGGTCTTTGTCGTGGGCAGCGCCGGAAACGACGGCCCCAAGTGTGGCAGCCTCAACGTCCCGCCGCCTATTTACGCCGAAGTGTTTGCGGTCGGCGCAATCGACCGCTCCAGCAACCTCGCTTTTTTTAGCAGCATCGGCCCTGTCAGCGCCGACCAGAGCGGTCGGGTCAAACCGGACCTCGTCGCGCCCGGCGTGCAGGTCCTTTCGTCGCTGCCCTTGAACACCTATGGAGAGTTCAGCGGCACTTCGATGGCCGGTCCGCACGTCGTGGGGGTCGTCGCTCTGATGTGGTCTGCAAACCCGGCCCTCATCGGCGACATAGATACAACCGAGCAGATCCTGATCGAATCGGCGGACCCATACCAGGGCGCATTGCCCGATTGTCCCGGCGCGGAGCAGACCCCCAGCACCGCGGTGGGATACGGTATGCTCAATGCGTATAACGCGGTTCAAATGGCGCTAAGGCGCTAGGCAGTCTCGTCCACAACCACATATGTTTCCCCGGGGGATATGCCGCATCGAGTATAATTTCACAAACAGCCTGTCACAAAAAAATAAACGACAAGGAAGTGCTATCATGGTCAAAATTATCACCGATACAACCTCCTGCCTCTCGCCCCAGATCGCCCAAAAATATCACATCCCGGTTATCCCCCAAATCATCAACATTGGCGAGGAGTCATTTTACGAAGGCGTTGACATCGACATCGATGAATTTATGAGGCGCCTGAAGAGCTCGCCAACCCTGCCAAAAACAGCCGCCCCGCCGCCAGAACTGTTCGTCGAAGAGTTTCACCGCCTCACGCCGCTTGGCGAACCGATCGTGTGCATCCACCCTTCCGCAGAGGTGAGCGGGACGGTGCGCTCCGCGCTGGTGGCTGCTCAGAGCTTTCCAGGGGCAGACATTCGCGTCATCGATACGCGCGTGGTGGCAAGCCCGCTTGGCACGATGGTGCAACTCGCGGCCGAATGGGCGGAAGCGGGGATCGATGCAGACACCATCGTCGCCCGTGTCGAGGATATGGCGCGCAAATGCAGGGTGTATTTCATGGTCGATACCCTCGAATACCTGGCGCGCGGGGGTAGAATCGGCGGGGCCTCGGCTTTGCTGGGAAGCGTCTTGCAGATCAAGCCGATTTTACGCTTGCACAACGGAAAAGTCGATCAATTCGAGCGCGAGCGCACTCACAAGCGCGCCGTCGCGCGCCTGAAAGACATCGTTCGCGAACAGATCGCCCCGGATGGCGCCGGTTACCTCACCGTCCTCGAGGCAGGCGCTCGCCCGCAGGCGGATCAACTGGCTCGTGACCTGAGCCAGATCGTCAAACAGCCACAAGTAACCGTATATGACATGCCGCCCGCCATCGTCACGCATGGCGGGCCGGGCATCTTAGGGGTGGGCTTCTTCGTAAAAGAGTAGGCTTGCTTTACCTCATTCGATTTCGACGACCATCGCCACCGCTTCGCCGCCGCCCAGGCACAGGCATGCCAGGCCGAGCTTCAGGCCGCGGTCTCGCAGGGCATGGATCAGCGTGGTTAGAATCCTGGCGCCGCTCGCGCCGATCGGGTGTCCCAGGGCGACCGCCCCGCCGTTGACATTCACCTTCGACCAATCCCAACCATGATCCTGCAGGGCGCGCCCGTTCGCCAGCACCTGCGCCGCAAATGCTTCGTTGAGCTCGATCAGGTC
>JADYYC010000267.1 GCA_020853835.1 Anaerolineales bacterium | reverse complement strand
TCGTTCAACCTGCTCATCGGCGCGACCGACCTGGGCACCGGATCGGACACCGTCCTCGGCCAGATGGCGGCCGAAGTGCTGGGCGTCCCGCTCGAAGACGTGATCGTGTATTCCTCGGACACCGATTTCACGCCTTTCGACAAGGGCGCCTACGCCTCTAGCACCACTTATATCTCCGGCACGGCCGCGGTCAAGGCGGCTGAGCAGGCTGCCGAGCGCATCCGCAGGCGGGCGGCAAAGATGCTGCAGGCGGGGCTGCCGTCAGGCGCCGCCATTGACTGGCAGGAGATCCGGCTTGCAGACCGGCGCGCCTTCGCCCCCGACGGACGCTCCGTCTCGCTGGCGGAGGTCGCCCACAACGCGCTGCACCACGAAGACCAGGAACAGATCATGGGGGTAGCCTCGTATGTGTCGCCGACCTCGCCGCCGCCCTTCGCGGCTCAGTTTGCGGAGGTGACGGTGGATATCGAGACCGGGCAGGTCGTGGTGGACCGGCTGGTGATGGCGCTCGACTCGGGCGTGATCGTCAACCCCCTCACGGCTTCTGGGCAGGTGGAGGGCGGCATGGCGCAGGCGCTCGGATATGCGGTCTGCGAAGAAATGCGGTATGATGAGCAAGGCGCCGCGCGCGAAGTCGACCTGACCGATTATCATATCTTCCAGGCTGATGAAATGCCCGAGATGCACACCCTGTTTGTCGAGATATTCGAGCCCACCCATCCCTTTGGCGTGAAGTCCGTGGCGGAAATCCCCATGAACGGCGTTGCGCCAGCCGTGGGCAACGCGGTGCTGGACGCCTGCGGAGCGGCGGTGAACGAAAACCCGATCACGCCCGAAAGGGTCTGGCAGTCGTTGAAAAAGGAGATCGCCTAAGATATGGATCGCATCTACGTGATTGGTCACGTAAACCCCGACACCGATTCGATCGCCTCTGCGGTTGGGTACGCCTGGCTGCTGCGCGAGCGCGATGGCGATGACGTGGTGGCGGCGCGGGCCGGCCCGGTCAACCCGCAGACAAGCTGGGTGCTCAAACGCCTGGGGCTCGAAGCGCCAGCCCTGCTCACCGATGCCTCGCCGCGCTTCGAATCGGTCACGCGCCGGCTGGACACCGCCGCGCCGGACGACCTTTTACAAGACGCCTGGGCAATCTTGAACCGCACCGGCGGGACTGCCCCGCTGGTCAACCCGGACGACGGGAAGCCGGTCGGGATGATCACCGGGTTGAGCTTGTTCAACCTCATGGCGCGCCACGTGGGCGCCCACCCGCGCCGCCAGAGCATGCGCATCTCCGAGATCCTCGACTTCCCCTGCCGCGAGGCCTGCGACAGCAGCGTGCCGCGCTTCCAGATCAGCGTCCACATCCGGGATATGCTGGTCAGGGTGCTGCGCGAGGAACACAACGATTTCCTGATCGTCGACGAGCAGGGCCTTTACGCGGGCGTGACCCGCAAGCAGGACGTGCTCAACCCGCCGCGCCTGCGCCTGATTTTGGTGGATCACAACGAGCCGGGGCAGTCGCTGGGGGCGATCGAAGAAGCCGAGCTGATCGAGATCCTGGATCACCACCGCCTGGGTAACCAGTCCACCCGCGCCCCGATCCGCTTTTCGGTGGACGTGGTGGGCAGCACGAGCACGTTGGTCTCGGAGCGGATCGAGGAAGCCGGTCTGAGCGCGCCGCCGAACATCGCCGGGCTGCTGCTGGCTGGCTTGCTCTCGGACACGCTGATTTTGACCTCGCCGACGACCACCCCGCGCGATCACCTGGCCGCCGAACGGCTGGGACGCTGGGCCTTTGTGCGCAACGGCCCGCTGGCGGGGGAAAAGCTGCAATCCTATGGCGAGCAGGTGATCGAGGCCGGGGCGGGGCTGTCCACGCGCGACCCGTTCGATATCGTATCGACGGACATCAAAACCTATGAGAGCGGCGGGCATCATTTTGCGATATCACAGGTGGAGGTGACCGATCTGCGCCAGCTGGACGAGCACCTCGACGAGCTCAGGCAGGCGCTCGTGCGCCTGCGCCAGGAACGCCAGCTCGATTTTGCCACCCTGATGGTGACCGACGTGGTGGATAATACGAGCAGCCTGCTTACGGTCAACTCCCCCCCGCTGCTGGATGACCTGCCCTACCCCAAGCAGCAGGACGGCACGCTGCTGGCAAGCGGGGTGGTTTCGCGCAAAAAACAACTGTTACCGGTGATGTTGAGCCTTTTGGAGGAGTAGATGACTTCGGTATTTCAATCGTTGGCAGAACTGGAAAAGAACGATCAGGCGGGCGCGCTGTGCATGGTCGTGCGCAGCCAGGGATCGACCCCGCGCCGCTCAGGGAGCAAGATGCTGGTCTTCCCCGACGGCCGCATCGAAGGCACGGTCGGCGGGGGAGAGCTTGAAAACCGGGTTATTCGCGAGGCGCTGCAGGCGATCAGCGACGGCCGCCCGCGCATGCTTGAATATCACATGACGGACATCGAGCGCGGCGACCCGGGCGTTTGCGGTGGTCAGGTGGAGGTGTATGTGGAACCCTTGCGTCCCAGGCCCGTCATTTTAGTCATCGGCGCGGGGCACGTCGGAAAAACGGTGGCGCAACTGGCGCACTGGCTGGGTTTTCGGGTGGCGGTGAACGATGACCGGGCCGAGTTTTGCACCCCCGAGGCCGTGCCCGACGCAGACGCCTATTTCCCAGGCCCGATGGCCGACCTGCCGGCGCAGATGGAATTTACGCCCTGGACGTACGTGGTGCTCACCACCCGCGGCGTGAACGTCGATATCCAGGGGTTGCCGACCCTCTTGGACCAGCCCGCGGCTTACATCGGCGTGATCGGGTCGCAGCGCCGCTGGTCAACCGCCCGCAAACAACTGTTGGAACAGGGCGTGCCGGCCGAGAAACTGGACCGGGTGCGCTCGCCTATCGGGCTGGAACTGAACGCCGAGACCCCCGAAGAGATCGCAGTGAGCATCATGGCGGAGATCATCATGCTGCGCGAGGGCGGGGACGGCCGGGTGATGTCAAAAAGAAAACCAAAACAAACCCTATAAGATATCGGAGTGATTTATGTGGCAGAATTATTATTGTGTAACGAGTGTTGAAGAAGCGCTTGAGCTCCTGGCCGAGCACGGCCCGAAGGCCCGGGTTGTCGCCGGCGCGACCGATTTGATCCTCGAAATGGAGCGCGGCGTGCGCAAGGGGATCGAGACGCTGATCGACATCACCCGTGTGCCATGTCTGGATGAGATCGTGATGGACGAAGACGAGCTCATCCATCTCGGCCCGATGGTCACGCACAACCAGTGCGTCGCCTCCAAGCTGGTCGTCGAGCGGCTCTT
>JADYYC010000266.1 GCA_020853835.1 Anaerolineales bacterium | reverse complement strand
TTTCTCGTTCAATCCATTTAGGACACTAAAGGTATAATTTTATGCAGGAGGATTAGATCTATGACCTACCGCATTGAACGCGACTCGCTGGGCGAAGTACAGGTACCCGAAGCGGCGCTCTATGGCGTCCAGACCCAGCGCGCTAAAGAGAATTTTCCGATCTCGGGTTTGCGGCCCTGGCGGGCGTTTATCTGGTCGGTTGCGATTGTGAAGCGCGCCGCCGCGCAGGTGAACCGCGATCTTGGCCTTTTAGAGCCGCGGCTGGCCGAGGCGATCATCGAGGCCGCCCAGGAGGTGGCCGACGGGCGCTGGGACAGCCAGTTCGTGGTCGACCCCTTCCAGGCGGGCGCTGGGACAAGCCAGAACATGAACGCCAACGAAGTGATCGCGAATCGAGCGAGCCAGATCCTGGGGAGCGCGCCGGGCGCCTATCTGGTTCATCCCAACGATCACGTGAATATGTCGCAATCGACCAATGACGTAATCCCGACCGCGATCCGCCTGGGGGCGCTCTGGCGGTTGGATGAGCTGCTCGAGGCGGTGCGCGATCTCGCTGGCGCGCTGGATCAGAAAGCGACCGAATTCGACAGAGTTCTGAAGTCGGGGCGCACGCACTTGCAAGACGCCGTGCCGGTGCGGCTGGGGCAGGAGTTTTCAGGTTATGCCCGGGCGGTGGAACGCGACGCCCTGCGGATCGAGCGCGCGGCAGAGGGAATGCGGCGCCTGGGCATCGGCGGCACCGCGACCGGGACGGGGTTGAACGCCCACCCCGACTATCACACCCGGATGGTCGAGCATCTTTCTGCCCTGACGGGCCTGAAGCTCTACCCTTCGGATAATTTATTCGAAAGCATGCAGTCCATGGCCGACGCCGCAGATTTTTCGGCTTCACTGCGCACTCTCGCGATCACGCTGACCCGAATTGCCAATGATTTTCGCCTGCTGGCCTCGGGGCCCGCAACCGGGTTGGACGAGCTGCGCCTGCCGGCGGTGCAGCCCGGTTCGAGCATCATGCCCGGCAAGGTCAACCCGGTGCTGGCGGAGATGTTGAACATGGCCATGTTCCACGTGCAGGGCTGCGACCTGACCGTCTCGCTTGCCGCCCAGGCGGGCCAGTTGGAACTCAACGTGATGATGCCGGTGATTGCGCACAATTTGTTTGAGAGCATGCAAATCACAATCGGCGCGACGCGGGCGTTTACCGAAAAATGCGTGCGCGGCCTGCAGGCCAACCAGGCCAAAGCGCAGGGCTGGCTGGAACGGAATGCGATCATCGTCACGGCGCTGAACCCGGTGATCGGTTATTCCGCAGGAGCGCAACTGGTCAAGGAAGCCTTAAGTACAAACCGCACCGTGCGCGAAATCGCGGTTGAGAAAGCCGCGGCGGGTCAGCTTCGCCACCGGCTGGATGATCGAGCGGTCAGCGTCCAGGAGATCGAGCAGGCGCTGGGGGACGTGCGCCGGTTGACCGAGGGCGGGATCCTGGGCAGCGGTTGACCACGCGCCTGGGCGCGGGGAGACGATTCTTTACAAATACTTTATGGTTTTTTTATTCAGCCAGGCGTATCATAACCCTGGTTGAAAGGGATACGGTCTGGGCAGGATTCAAGCATGAAGCGATGCCGCGCACAAGGTCCTGAAGAGGAAAGTTAAATGGAATCGACTTATATCCTGGTCATCGAAGACGACGACATCGTAGCCCGCACCATCGAACGCAGCCTGCGCGGAAATGAATTCAGGGTGGTGGTCGCCAACAGTGGAGTGGAGGGTCTGAAATTCGCCCGGCGCCGCCCGCCCGACCTCGTAATACTCGATATTATTATGCCCGGTATGGATGGTTATGCGGTTTGCCGCGAAATGCGTTCGGATCCGCTGCTGGCTGACACACCGATCCTGTTTCTCACCGCAAAAAGCAAAGACGAGGACAAAATCAGCGGTTTTACCGCGGGCGCAGATGACTATCTTTGTAAGCCTTTCAACATCGATGAGCTGATCTTGCGCTTGCGCGCCATCTTGCGCCGAGCCAACCAGGGGGCGGGTCTGAGGCCAGGCGCGGGTGAGCACGAGCTCCGATCCGCTTCTCAGCCGCTGGGGGCCCGCCTGGCTGATCAAGGCGCGGTTGAGATGAGGCAGCGCCTCGAGGTGGGGGGTTTTATGCTCGACACGCGTTCTTATGAGCTGACCACCCCCAGCCGCGGCAAGGTGCGCCTGACGCCGGTTCAATTCGAGCTTCTGCTGCACCTGATGAGCCATCCAGGCGAGATCTTTTCGCCGAGCCGTTTGCTCGATGAAGTTTGGGATTACCCTTCGGACACGGGCAGCCCCGACCTGGTGCGGGTGCACATCAAGAACCTGCGCGAGCGGATCGAGACGGACCCGCACGCGCCTCAGTTCATCCAGACTGTCCCGGGTTACGGGTACACGATCAGCGCGGTCTGAAGCGGCCCCGGTTAAGTTTTACAAACTCTTTATCCACGTTTCACAGCCAATTTACTCTTCTTCCCCGCCAGATATGTTAAATTGAATAGCGAATGATGATGGCTGGACAGCGTCATTCGTCCATCATCATGTTCAAATTGCGACTACCAGAATGGATTGCGAGAGAGCGATGACCGGGCGCCAGCATGAATCGAGAGACCTGTTCCGTTTGATGGTGCGTGAATTTCGCCTCTGGCAATCTCTGCTGCGCCTGGCGGGTGAGGAGCGCCGCCTGCTGGCGGACGGCGATGTGTCCGGGTTGATCGAGCTTGCTCAGAGGAAAAACGAAGCGCTTTCTCACCTGGACGATTGTCACCAGCAGCGGAGCGAAATCGCGCCTGACCTGGCAGTTTCTCCCGCACACAACCCGGCTGGCAGGGAAGAAATCCACACGATAAGTGATCTGCCGGAAGATGAAGCCTTGCGCCTGTCTCGCATTATGAAAGGCATCCGGACGCTGGCCTGGCAGGTTGGCGAGTTGACCCAGGGGAATTACGCCCTGGCAGATTGCTCAACCAGGCGGCTGTGGTCGATCCAGTCCGCCATATATCTCTGGGCACAGGGAGAAGCTCAGACAAGTCTGCCCCTCTTGTTGTCTGAGCTGGACGTGGACAAAGTCATCGCAAAGCAGCCTGAGAAGCTTGACAGCCCACGAACCGCGTAAGAGATCCATGCTGCACGGGAACCGAGCTGTAAAATAAAAAACCCTGGATCGGATTTCCAGGGTTTTGCGTATCTGGTGAAGAAATTGAGAGGCGACGACGGGATTTGAACCCGTGATCAGGGTTTTGCAGACCCTTGCCTTACCACTTGGCCACGTCGCCAATTTGGGGACAAAAAGAGCGGGCAACGGGACTCGAACCCGTGACCTTCTCCTTGGCAAGGAGGTGTTCTACCAACTGAACTATGCCCGCAGGATCGGCCTTATATCGATTCCGGCCGAGAATGCCGAGAGCCAGAATCGAACTGGCGACACCATGATTTTCAGTCATGTGCTCTACCAACTGAGCTATCTCGGCCTGAATGTGTTCTCCCTTAGTAAAGAGCCCCAATATTTTACCTATATGTCAGGTGGTTGTCAAGCAGTCGCCTCTTCGTTTCTTTCGGCGCCGCCACCTTCGTGTTCCTTCCCTCCTTTTTTCCTTGACTTTTCGACTCAGCCTTGTTACCATGTGATCGACTTTCAAGCCGCCGAAATCAGGGCCATCCGCGGAGGAACATAATGGCAGAAATCCAAAGAACAAGCGAGGCCACATTTCAGCAGGAAGTACTCGACGCTGGCGTACCGGTGCTGGTTGACTTCACTGCGGTCTGGTGCCAGCCCTGTAAAATGCTCGATCCGATCGTCAAGCAGCTTGCTGATGATTGGGAGGGCAAGGTCAAGGTCTTCAAACTGGACGTGGACGACAACCCTCAGATCGCGATGGACTACCAGATCATGGGCGTGCCGACTCTGATGCTGTTCAAAGGCGGGCAGCCGGTTGAGCGCGTTTCAGGCTACCAACCGAAGGACCGCTTGCAGAATAAATTCTCTCCTTTCTTGAGTTGATCTACTGACTGATGCCTGCGCGTAAGCAGCCGGGTGGAGGGTTGACCACCCGGTTTTTATTTTTCCAAATAAGCCTTCACTTAAGAGGCGGACTCGAAATTTGGGGGCGATTAATTCTTAATCCACCGTTTTGGAAAAAATGTTAGAATTACTTATTGCAATCATTTGCAATAAGGAGTATTCGCAATAGTTATTTGCTGGATAATTCCTGGGAACAAGGTTATTGGGCGCCCCGTCGGCGCCTGGTTGTCCCGCGCATCCTGCAAGAGACGCGGACTCGAACCACTCAATTCAAATCCATCAGGAGGTTTACATGTTACTGGCCAATTTCTTTGCACCTGAACCAATGCACATCCCAGACGGTTTCCTCTCCGTGACAGTGTCGGTTATATTGTGGATTGTTTCCATCGCCGTGATAGCCTACGCGCTACGTCGCGTTCACGAGGATCTGGGTGAACGACAAGTGCCGCTTATGGGCGTGTTGGCAGCGGCGATCTTTGCCGGACAGATGCTGAACTTCACCGTGGCGGGCGGCACGTCTGGCCACCTGATGGGCGCGGCAATTGCTACGATCCTGCTCGGCCCCTGGGCTGCCATTCTGGTGTTGACCACTGTGGTTGGCGTACAGGCCCTGGTCTTTCAAGATGGAGGGCTGCTTGCGCTGGGCGCCAACATCTTCAACATGGGGGTCATCGGTGTGGCCGTTTCTTACTTCGTTTACCAAACCATCCAACGCCTGGCTGGCGAGCGCCGCTGGGGCGTCTTCGTAGGCGGGTTCCTGGCCGCTTGGGCTTCTATTGTGATTGCCTCGCTGGCCGTCGGATTGCAGTTGGCGCTGTCTGGCACTTCGCCGGCAAACATCGCCATCCCGGCTATGGGCGGTGTACACATGCTCATTGGAATTGGGGAGGGGCTGATCACCGTCGGCGCGCTGGCGCTTCTCAACGCCACCCGCCCCGATCTGCTGAAAGCTGACAAAGAGCGCGCTGCTGGCGGCGCGGCAGTTTGGGTAGGTGGGCTGCTCATCGCGCTCGTTCTGGCGATTATCTCCCCTCTGGCTTCCTCGCACCCCGACGGGTTGGAATGGGTCGCTGAGCAAAAAGGCTTTCTCGATATCGCCCGGGGACCGGTTTATGAAATCATCCCGGACTACGTCTTCCCAGGGATTTCAAACGAAGCAGTCGCCACAATCGTGGCCGGGATCGTCGGGACAATCATCGTCTTTGCGATTGCGCTGGTGGTGGCCTACTCACGCCGCAACCGCGCATCTGTCAAAAACTGATCGATGCACGTTCATTTCCTGGATCCATACCGGCCGGGTTACAGCCCAGTCCACGCGCTGGATGCGCGCATCAAATTGGTGCTGACGCTGGCATTTATCCTGACAGCCGCCCTCACACCCGCAGGGGCCTGGCCGGTATATATCCTGCTCCTGGCGCTGGCGCTGGGGGTTGAAATACTTTCCGAACTAGGCGTGGGATATGTGCTGAAGCGGGCAGTCCTCGCCTTCCCGTTCGTCTTAGCCGCGCTGCCGGTCGTCTTCACCCTGCCAGGCAAACCGCTGTTCAGCCTGATGCTCGGACCATGGGCGCTGACCGCTACCCAACCGGGGGTGGAGAGATTTGTCAGTATCGCCCTGAAATCCTGGGTGTCGGTCCAGGCTGCCATCGTGCTGGCTTCCACAACGGAATTCCCCGACCTGCTCATGGCGATGCGGGCATTGCGCATTCCACGCCTGCTGGTCTCGATCTTCGGGCTGATGTGGCGCTACCTGTTCGTGTTGGCAGATGAAGTGATCCGGCTCATGCGCGCCCGGATTTCACGCAGCGGCGAAGCCGATCGAGCGGATCTGAAACCCGGCGGGAGCGTCATCTGGAGGGCGCGCATCACTGGCGGGATGGCCGGCAGCCTGTTCCTGCGCGCCTTTGAGCGCAGCGACCGTATCTACATGGCGATGCTGGCGCGCGGCTATGACGGCGAGGCGCGCAGCGAGCCGCTCCAGCGCCTCTCCAGCGCGAGCTGGGTAACCCTGGCGCTGGGGATGCTACTCCTGTCAAGTTTATTGGTATTTGCCCTGCTCTTTTGGGCTTGAAATGTCTGCCAATGCATCACTCTATTGAAGTTACTGACCTCTCCTTCTCGTATCCCGATGGAACCGCCGCCCTGCGCCAGGTTTCCTTGCACATTCAGCCCGGCGAAAAAGCGGCCCTGGTCGGCCCCAACGGGGCGGGGAAATCCACTTTGATCCTGCACTTAAATGGCATCCTGACCGGCAAGGGCGAGGTGCGCGTCGCTGGGCTGCCAGTGACAAAGCCGAACCTCGGAAAAGTGCGCGCCAGGGTGGGGCTGGTCTTTCAGAACCCGGACGATCAG
>JADYYC010000265.1 GCA_020853835.1 Anaerolineales bacterium | reverse complement strand
TGCTCGCGCACATCGGGGCGGGCGATGAAATCGAGCAGAAAGCGCGGGTTGGCGGTGGTGAAGGTCTCGTAAATGGCCTGGTTGGGGTCGCCCACGCGCACCCAGTTGCCCTCCGGGCCCGCCAGCAGCTTGAGGATCTGCTCCTGTAAATCGCTGCTGTCCTGGGCTTCGTCTTCGAGGATGTAGGGCCAGCGCCGCCGCAAGCGTTCGAGGTAGTCCGGGTCGCCCTCCAGGGCGGTCAGCGCCAGGCGGATCAGGTCGTCGAAATCGACCGCGCCGCGGTAATCCAGGGCGCGCTGGTAGTCGGCGTAGATCTGCGCCCCCATTTCGGCCAGCGGCAGCGGCACGCTGAGCCGTTCGAGCTGCTCGAGCAGCCGCCCCGCCGCAAGCCGCTCGTTCTTTGCGGTGCGGATCACGCTCAGGGCGAGCTCGGCCACGGCCCGGGGCAGGACGTCCCGCCGCAGCCAGTCCAGGCGGCTCTCGTCCAGGTCGGGGTCAAGGTATTCGTCCAGCGCATAGGGGTGGCTGCGCAGCCACAGCCGGGCGGCTTCCTCGCGGATCCCGTCCGCCTCGCGCTCGTCCACGATGGTAAAGCGCTCGTCGAGTTGGAGCAGCCCCGGGCGCTCACGCACGATGTCGTGAGCCAGCCCGTGCAGCGTGCGCACCCGGTAACCCAGGTTGCGCAGCAGCCCGGCCTTGTCGACAAATTCGCCCACGCGCTGGTTGAAATTATCCACCGCCGAATTGACGAGCGTGACGACGAGCACCTCCTGGTCGTCGGTCAGCCCGCCGTGCGCCACGATCTGCGCCGCGAGCAGCGAGAGCGTCCAGGTCTTGCCCGAACCGGGCACCGCCGAAATGCCCATCCGCCCGCCCTGATAGGCGAGGATCTTCTCCTGAGCGGGGCGCAGCTTGATACCATCGGGCAGGTTCATCCGTTTGCCTCCCGGAGCAGCCGCTGAAAGGCCGCCAGCAGCGGCCCGCGCTGCTCGTAGCCCTGCTCGTTCACCTCGCTCAGCCCCAGGTAGAGCGCCGATCGGCAGCGCCGCAGCAGGCCCAACACCAGCCGCCGCAGCGCTTCGCGCCCGCTGGCGTACTCATCGTTGTCGGTCCAGAGACGCTCCTCGGGCCAGCCCCGGCTCAGCACAAAGGGATGGGTGAGCGGCTGGTAGAGGCGTTCCATCCAGGCCCGGCTTCCGGCGTCCAGCCAGAACTGCACCTCGACCGGGCGGTTTGCCATCAGGAAAGTGTAGGCGGGTGCGAGCAGCACCGCGCCCTCGGCTTCCAGCCGCCACCCGCCCAGGTACTGGGCGGCGATCACCCCCTCCTGCACCATGAGCAGGTACTCCTTTCCCAGCGGCGTCTCCAGCGCTTCGAGCGCCGGACCGGCCACCTCGCGGAACTTGCGCACCGATTCGATCAGATTGGCGGCCGCCATGCCCGCGTCGTAGCGGGCGTGAAAACCAAACCCCGGCTGCGAGAGCACTTCACCAAACAGACGGCTCAGGAAGTGATCCAGCGGCTGGCCTTCCTCGCGCGGCGCCGCCAGCCACAGCCGCAGCTTTTCATAGCGCTCGCCGAGGCGGTAAGTAATGCGCTCCTGGACCTCGGGGCGGATGCGGTCAAAGGAGGTCAGCCAGGCGCCCTCGCCTTTGGGACGGTAGACGATCTCGCTCAGCAACTGGGCGCGCACCAGGTCGACGTCCTGAAACGCCTGGAGCAGGGCGTAGGCGACGTCGAAATGGCTCGGGCGGATCCCCCATTCGGGGTGCGCCAGCGCCGCCAGCGTGAGCAGGCACTCCGTGGCGGGCTCTTCCCGCAGCGAGCGCGAGGGGCGGTGTGAGCGGGCCGGGATGTCCAGCGCTGCCAGCCGTTCCACGAGCGCAAAGCGCAGCGCGTCCGAGAGGTAGGGGGCGAGGACGACGATCTCCCCCGCCGGCACGCCGTTTTCCACCAGCCCGGCGATAGCTCGCGCCGTCCCGTCGAGCATATCGGGGTAGAAGCGCCCAAATACGAACTCGGGGAGCTGCCAGCCAGACGCCTCCGGCGCCAGAGGCGCTTCTGGGTTGCGCCCGAGGGGCGCCCCGCAAGGCTCATCGAACAGGAAGTGCGTCTCGCCCGGGAGTTCCAGTGCAGCGTCGAGCCGCCGCTCCAGCCCCTGGATGGCTCGGCTCTGCACCAGGCTCTCGGGGAAGACCAGCGTTTGCTCGCAGCGGGCTTTGAAGCGGCAGGCGGAGCCGGGGTCGGCGCCCAGAAAGCGCCGGTAGCCAGCCTCCCAGTCGTAGACGAGCAGGGCTGTATCAAAACCCGGCAGCCATTCCAGGAGCAGGTCGTGCGCCACCGGGGTGTCCTCTTCCAGGTTGTCATAGATCAGGTGGCGGTAAGCCGGGCGCAGCAGCGCCTGGCACTCGCGCAGCCGCCAGACGATATCCCGGAACACCTCCACCTGGAGCGAGAAATCGAGCAGGTTGTGTCTGAGGCAGAAGGCCCGGAACGCCGCCGCGCAGGTCTGCACGTCGTCGTAGACGTGCAGCTGCGCC